>DATEUF010000125.1:0-7403 GCA_035283325.1 Pyrinomonadaceae bacterium
ACTGCAAGAATTATCGAGCACCCGGCATCGTGGGCGTATCCGGCGATATTTGCGTCAAGGGCAGTGGGGCCTTCCGGAGCATCAATCATTACCACCGCCACATCCGCTCGCTCCAGACTCTTTTTGGCCATCGTTACAGAAAGCTTCTCGGCCATTAAATCAGTCTTCCCTTTGCGCCTGATTCCGGCAGTGTCGATCACGCGAAATGTTTGCTCAGGGGTCTCAAGCAAAGTGTCGATGGAATCTCGTGTGGTACCCGCCACAGGCGCCACGATCACCCGCTCCTGGCCCACTAACCGATTGAGCAAAGACGATTTTCCGACATTTGGGCGCCCCACAATCGCCAGCTTCAATTCATCACTGCGCTCTTCCGGCTCAGACGTTACGCCTTGAGTCAGCTTCAGGTGTTGGACCAGAGCATCGAGCAACTCACCTGCGCCAATGCCCTGCTCTGCCGAAAACGGGAATACTTCCTCAAAACCAAAACGATAAAACTCACTGGTTTCGCTTTCCAGTTTTGCGTCATCGATCTTATTTGCCACAACAAATACGGTCTTTTGAGTTGTGCGGAGCAGCTTCGCCAGCTCCTGGTCCAGCGGTGTGATGCCCTTTCGCGCGTCGACCACCCACAGCAAAACGGCTGCCTCCTGGATTGCAAGGCCAGCCTGTTTAAGAACATTCGAAGGTATGACTGCATCGTCGTCCGGAATGATGCCGCCCGTGTCTACAATGGAAAATTGTTCCCCCCGCCATTCGACTTCGCCGTAGATACGATCGCGAGTTATACCGGGCTCATCGCCAACAATTGCCCGGCGCTCTCCCGTCAGACGATTGAAGATAGTGGACTTGCCAACGTTGGGCCGGCCAACAATCGCCACCAGAGGCAAACCGCGAGGTACAGGATTCCCTTCCTTAGGAGTCAGGTTGAGACGTTGCGTTTCCATCAAAATTGTCGAGCGAATGCTTTTCTACGAAAGTAATCCAAACTAACCATGAAAATGGTTCTGCGGCAAGTCTCAATGGACTGGGATTCCGCTGATCATTGACATATTCCTGAGATTAGTCTTAAAAGGCCACGATAGAAATTCTCACATGACAAAGATACGAAAACTGAGACCTCTTTGGCGCTGCCCAAAGTGTGGGGAACGGTTTGTCACGGCAAACATGTGGCATGCCTGCGGCCGTTATAGTCTCGCCAGTTTGTTTGCAAAGAGTGATCCTCATGTAATAAAGCTCTTCCGAAAATTTGCCCGCATGGTCAGAAACTGTGGACCAGTCAGGATGATTTATTCAGCAGATGAGCTGGATGCCGAAGTCCAGGCCTGGTTGAGGGAATCGTACGAGGTAGGCGCGCAGACGCGGCTACTAAAAGGCGACCTCGAGAATTAGAGCCTTGAAGAAGGAGAATGCATGAGCGACGTATCTAAGTTTGGCCTTTCATCAATCGGACAGATCGCCGTTAACGCCAGGGATCTGGAAAGGGCTGTCGCGTTTTATAGAGACCAACTGGGAATGAAACTGCTATTTACGGTGCCGCCAAAGTTGGCTTTCTTTGATTGCGATGGAATCAGATTGATGCTTTCGCTGCCAGACAAGCCCGAGTTTGACCATGCCAGTTCGATTCTTTATTTCAATGTTGCGGATATCCAGGAAGCTCACAAAATGCTTGTCGATCGCGGCGTTCAATTTACAGAAGAGCCGAACTTTGTCGCCAATATGGGCTCCTGTGACTTATGGATAGGATTTTTTCGCGACTCGGAAGATAACACGCTAGCGATAATGAGCAACGTAGCCCATTGAGGTAGGAGTTGATTATGAATCGAAGGAATTTCCTGCATAAGAGCGCCATCGCTTGCGTTGTGGCAGCCAGCAATGCGGAGCTTGGGCCGGCCGCTCCGTCTGCTCCTGAAAATCCCTACGCACCGCCGGCTCCATTCGAGCTGGATGAACTAACGGTCTCGGAGCTCCAGGATAGCATGAAGTCCGGCGAGTACAGTTCTCTTTCGCTGACGGAAAAATATCTAAAGCGTATCGAAGAAATCGATCGGAGTGGCCCAAAGCTGAATTCAGTCATCGAGATAAATCCTGACGCGGAAGAGATAGCGCGAACGCTGGATCGGGAGCGAAAACAAAAGGGCGCGCGCGGCCCATTGCATGGCATCCCCATACTGATCAAAGACAACATCGACACTGCGGACCGCATGATGACCACGGCCGGCTCTCTCGCAATGGTCGGCACAAAACCATCGCTGGATGCCTTTGTAGTCCAGCGTTTACGCGAAGCTGGCGCCGTCATTCTTGGCAAAACGAATCTCAGCGAGTGGGCCAACTTTCGTTCCGCCCATTCGACCAGCGGCTGGAGTGGCCGTGGCGGACAAACTAAAAACCCGTACGCGCTAGACCGCAACCCATGTGGATCCAGTTCCGGTTCAGGCGTAGCAGCCGCGGCAAACCTCTGCGCGGCGGCAGTCGGCACGGAGACAGATGGCTCAGTTGTTTGTCCTTCAACGGCAAATGCACTCGTAGGGCTGAAACCAACGCTCGGTCTGGTCGGTCGTTCTGGAATCATACCGATCGCGCACAGTCAGGATACCGCTGGACCAATGGCCCGAACCGTAACTGACGCCGCGATCTTGCTGGGGGCGATGTCGGGAATCGATTCTCGTGACGCCCAAACTAAAGCCAGCCGCGGTAAGACGCATGCCGACTATATGGTCTTTCTCAAAGAAGACGGTTTCCGCGGCGCTCGCCTTGGTATTGCTCGCAAGCACTTTGGCTTCAATGACCACGTCGACAAGTTGATGAATACCTTGTTGAGTGAAATAAAGAGACTTGGCGCCGTCATTATTGATCCGGCGGATATTCCGAGTTCGGGAAAGTTCGACGATTCGGAGTTAGAAGTCTTGCTCTACGAGTTCAAAGCTGACTTGAATCAATATCTCGCGAATCGTGGACCAGGTGCGGCTTACCATTCATTAAAAGAACTGATCGAGTTTAATGAGAAAAACAGTGCCATGGAGATGCCCTTTTTCGGCCAGGATCTCTTTATCAAGGCAGAAGCCAAGGGTCCGCTGAGCGACAAGAAATATCTGGCGGCACTAAGAAAGAATCACTTGCTGTCGCGCTCGCAAGGCATCGACTTGGTCCTGCGCAAGTTTAAGCTGGACGCGCTGGTCGCGCCGACCGGTGGTCCGGCCTGGCCTACCGACTGGATCAACGGCGACCATTTTACTGGCGGCTATTCATCTGCTTCAGCGGTGGCCGGATATCCACACATCACAGTGCCGGCAGGGCAGGTGTTTGGTCTGCCGGTGGGCATCTCGTTTTTTGGCGCAGCATGGAGCGAGCCAAAACTTCTACAGTTTGCCTATGCTTTCGAGCAAGCAATTAAGGCTCGCCAGCCACCTCGATTTCTTTCCAGCGCCGACCTCAGCAGGTGAGATAGCAATTTCGAAGAAGCCAAAAATAGCTGGTTTTTGATATTTTGTGGCAAATCGGAGGAACCACATGTCGAAGCCAGCAACTCAAACAAAGAAGTCGATTTACGGCGTCCATCCAGGCGTTCTCATGACCCAGAAATGGGTCGCCGAACTAAAGGAGAAGACCGGCCGCTCGCTTGAGGAGTGGGCCCGTCTGGTAAAAAAATCGGGACCAAAGGACGAGGAAGCCCGGCGTAAGTGGCTCAAAGAAGAGCATGGTCTTGGTACTAACTCAGCCTGGTTGATTGCTGAACGCTCTGTGGGAAAAGGCACCGAAGCCGACGATCAAAAGTTAAGCAATGGCTGAAAGTCGCTTACGATCGAGATGTTTAGAGGAGGCCTACAATGAGCAAAACCGTTACTAGCCCGGCTGGCCCACGTATGAGTGATGAGGCCGTGCAAACGAGAACAGGCAAAACCTGGAAGCAGTGGTTCGCTATCCTGGACAAGGCCGGCGCGAAAAAGATGAACCATCAGGAGATTGTCCGCTATCTCAAGTCTGAACATGCTGTTGGCCCATGGTGGCAACAAATGGTGACAGTAACTTACGAGCAACAGCGAGGTTTACGCGAGAAGCATGAGCGAGCAAGCGGATATGAAATCAGCGTCAGCCGCACGCTCGATGTAGGCGTATCAAGGGTCTACAAAGCATTTTCCGATGAGAGGCTTCGGAAAGCGTGGTTAGGGCAGGACGGGTTAGCTGTGCGCAAGGCGACGACAAACAAGTCGATGCGCGTTACGTGGAAAGACGGAGAGACAAGCCTGGAAATCTATTTTCTTCCAAAGGGCGCCGATAAGAGCCAGGTTGTAGTGCAGCATAGCAAGCTGCCCAATTTTTCAGCTGCCGCCAAAATGAAGGCTTTTTGGGGCAAAACGCTCGATAAACTCAAACAAATGCTGGAGACCTGAAGTGGCACACGCCAACGATTCCTCACCTGAAACCTCCTCGCCTGAACCCTCAACCCACCTGGCACAATCAGAACTAGGTCGGCGCGGCGAAGAACTTGCAGCGGCTTATCTTCAGCAGGCTGGTTATAGGCTGGTAGCAGCAAACTTCTCGGTACCGGTCGGCCAAAATCGAAAGGGAGCAGTGGTCAGTGTAGAGATTGATTTGATCGCCTACGACGATGCCACACTCTGTTTTGTAGAGGTAAAAACGAGGGCCTCAGATTGGTTCGCCGTCCCTTCAGTAAGCGTTGATCTCCGCAAGCAGCGCCAGATAACGCGCGGTGCTCGCGCCTATCGTCGCATATTTGGATTGACAAGTGCGCGCTATCGCTACGACGTTGTCAGTATTGTCTGGCCTCCTGAAGGGGGCGTTGCAGAGATTGAACTAATACGAAACTTCTGGACGGAAGAAAAATTTCGCAAGCGTCGCTGGCAGGAAAGATATTGGGACTAGGAAACATCTATGTGAGTTTAATAACTGAACTGCATCTGAACCGCACCCCAGTCAACTCGCAGTAAGGAAGGGTTGCTTGCACCCGCCGATAAATGGCCATTCAAGTGAGGGAACAGCGGGTGCAAGCAACCCTTCCTTACTGCGAATTTTTAGGGCGTGTTTTATTTCACCTCGATCTGTTGACGAGTGTGCTCTTGCCACTTAGAATGCGCAGCATAGGCCTGACTGTTGCGCGCCGGTACCGACGTGAGACACCGGGTCAGAAACAACGGTGCAATGTTATTGGGTTGATCCCCTCTCGCATTGCACCGTTTGTTGTGCGGAACTGTGGAGCAAAGGGCAAAGAGCAAAGGGCAAAGCGCAAAGAGCAAAGGGTAAGAGCAATTGCGAATTGCGGATTGCGGATTTGAAGAGCAATATCGCCCAGGCGCGCTACTGCGCTATTTGCTCTCAGATCTCTGCCCTTAGCTCTTTGCCCTTTGCCCTTTGCCCTTTGCCCCTTGCTCTTTGCACCTTGCCCTTTGCCCTTTGCCCCTTGCTCTTTGCACCTTGCCCTTTGCCCTTTGCTCTTTGCCCTTTGCTCGCTTCGCCCTTTCCTTGACAAGCCCTTTTGAATCATTAGAATCGATTTTGCTCAAAGCGGGAGTAACTCAGTGGTAGAGTGCGACCTTGCCAAGGTCGAAGTCGCGGGTTCAAATCCCGTCTCCCGCTCCAGGCCATCAAAGGATGAAGGCGGAAGGATGAGGGATGAAAGCGAGGCGCTTTCGCTGCCTGTTTTTGGCTTCATCCTTCCGCCTTCATCCTTCATCCTTTCAGGGCGGCGGCGTAGCCAAGTGGTAAGGCAGAGGTCTGCAAAACCTTTATTCATCGGTTCGATTCCGATCGCCGCCTCCAATAAGTCTCACACACACAGCAACATACAGACGCTCGTGGTCCAACCGCATGATTGAGGTGTGCAAGGTGTAGCGGAAACTGTAGCGACTCTTTACCACTTGGCTACATAAAGGACTCATTCAGGGTGTGAGAGATGTTTAAGACAGCTTTCGAGTCTTAAAGATTCTGTTTGTTGGGTCTACCATATATATAGGACCCAACAAACCTAGAAAACCCAGAAACTGGGGCAGAGAATGGAAACTCAATCACAGCAGCTGCTCAAGCGGCAGGCATTGTCCGTCGCACCGCTTACCGCCGAAGGAAAGCACATCCGGAGTTCGCGGCACTGTGGGATGACGCCTCCGAGCAGGCCGCGGATTTGTTGGAAGATGAAGCGCGTCGACGAGCTTTCAGCGGCTCGGATGCGCTTTTGATATTCCTGCTGAAAGTCTGCGTCCAGAAAAATACCAGGAGAGCCGATCCACAGTTCCGCCCGCTCAACTCAACGAAATGATCGAGGTGAACTCAAACGGCTTCAGGCGGCTAAGAAGGAAGCGGAACTCGATAGCCCGTTCGTGAGTTAACAGCCCGAGAAGCCGTGCACTTGTGGTCAGAGGGCGATTCGCTCTATCAAGATTCATCTTGAACGCGCCAAGCCGGGCGAAATTCGTGAATAAGTGGCTGAAGCTGCTCGGTGTAGGCCATGGCTGGTTGGAGTCGCCTCATTGAAATATCGAAATTAGTTGTTGCTGAAGCACTGAAGCCTCGGCCGTTAGCCCGCGGCCACAGCCGGATGCTGGGCCAGATAATTCAGCGCCGCGCGACAATCGGCGTCGAAATCGGCTACTGGCGTCTTGGCCGCATCCTCTAATCCTCGTGTGCGTCCCTGATCGTCAAAAGGAATAACTAAGCCGTGAGGCTCGAGGCGATGATAAATTTCCGGTGCCGCCACAACAAAACCATATCCGGCCAGGCGCGCGCACGAACGCAGCATTGGTCCGGTGAGCTGGAAAATATCAGAGTAGAAAAGAATACCGGGATACTTGCCAGCCACTTTTGGAGCAGCAATGAAGGTACGCATGGAGCTGCCATCAACCGGAACATCAACGTAATAGGTGGTGATGATCATTAATTACTCTCAATTCTCCAAAAACTATTCTTCTCAGAGAGCAGGAACACAAAGGATAGAAAGGCCATTAAGATTGATGGGTCGCATTCTCTCCGGTCTCGGTAACAAGAAGTTGAATTCTTATTTTTTGTGCAAGTTTTTGGCCAAGCAGTTCGACCGAATGCAAGTGAGTTGGGAGCATTCAACGAGCCTGCGAAGCAGGCGCAAGTGGTTGGTTGCGGCTAATCCGCGCGCTGGCTTCTGGAATGCAGGTGGTCTTCAGTCGTCGTCACCATCCTCAATTCTGAAACTCAAGGTCTGAGTCGTAGAAGCCGGCGCTCCCGGAGACCACGAAATCCCATCTCCTCTGAAATCAGCAAAAATAGGATTTGTGAAGGAAAAGGAAACTGCCTGCGGAGCTACGATGTTGAGCAAGGTCATTCTTCCTGGATTGAGAGGATTCCCGTTCTGATCTATTTTGACTCCGGCCTCCACCACAAAGTATGTATCTGCAGTCAAACCCGTGACAACTATCTTTTCC
>DATEUF010000126.1:0-29138 GCA_035283325.1 Pyrinomonadaceae bacterium
ATCAGCAGTGTCTTCCGTGTCGAAGACTTTATGGCCATCCAGCGAAAGCCAACTGCTCGATGGGAGGACATCTTGTCGCAAGCCCGCGCCGTACTCGAATACGCCAGTTTGAATAACGCGAAACCAGAACCCGCAGGAACCTCCGATAACAAATGGTGCGAGGTAACGGTAGCGGTCCAGTATTTTCGAGATCTCCGAATGTTAGTCAAAGTGTCCTCTGGTACTGAAGCGACTCGCTTGCCGTTACCCGAGAGATTCGGTAAGGCTATTGAGCGAGCAATGGGTGCATCTGAAAACATGCTAATGGAGCGAAAGTGGAAAGATGAAGGTCTGCGCTTCGGGGATCTGCGCGACGTTGGCGAGGCGTGGGAGCGCTTTACCCTTCGCTTGGTTTGCTCTTGCGACCGGAATGGTCCGCCCTCGCGATGAGTGCTTCGACAGTTACTTGTTATCCCCGGTCAGCATTACGGTCTGCACACCGGAGTCGTGAAGTATTTTCACTGCCTTTCTTGCGCTCTCGCGAATTGTGTCAGCAACGGCGACCACGCCCGCCGCTTTGCCATCAACCGAGACATACATCGCCGTCTTAGCGTCCGAAGCAAGAGTGCTAACACGCTCTTCGAGGCCATCCAACGCAACCTTCTCGCGCATCATCAGTTTCTTGTTTCCGATAAGTACGCGGCGCTGATCAACCCTTGCCTCAACACCATGGCCGGGAATCGAATCAAAATTTACGGCCGGCGACAGTTTAATGCCTCGGGCTTGAGTACCAGCGACGATGGCCTGAGCAAGAGGATGCTGCGAAGGCTGATCGGCGGAAGCCGCAAATTGTAGTAGCTCAGTTTCACTGAAACTGTTTGCGGCAATGACGTCGGTCAGCGCTGGCTTGCCTTCCGTCAGAGTGCCAGTCTTATCAAAAATCACGGTGTCAATTCCAGCGGTTGCTTCCAGTGCGATCGCGTTTTTGAAGAGAACCCCTTCGCGCGCACCTTTTCCCACGCCAACCGTGATCGCTGTGGGAGTAGCGAGCGCAAGAGCATCAGGACAGGCGATGACAATGGTAGAGACCGCAGCGGTGAGCGCAAACAGGAATCCTTCGTCACCAACGAAGTACCAAACCAGAAATGCGAGAAGACCAGAGCCGAGCGCTATGAAGACAAGATATTTTCCCGCCGTGTCCGCGATCCGTTGCGCCGGCGCTTTGCTCGCCTGGGCATTCTGGACCATCTGCACGATCCTCGCGAGTGCCGTGTCAGCGCCCACTGCAGTTGCTGTAAAGTTGAATGCACCGGTTTGATTCACCGTACCGCCAATGACTCGCGCCCCTTGAGTCTTGGCTACAGGGATTGGTTCACCGCTGATCATTGACTCATCTACGTAAGAAGAACCGGAAATGACATCCCCATCAACGGGAACGCGATCGCCCGGTCGCACAACTATTTCGTCACCTACTACAACTTGTTCGAGTGGAATCTCAGATTCAGCGCCATCACGCTTCACGCGCGCTGTCGCTGGGGCAAGTTTCAATAGTGCTTCGACCGCCTTTCCGGTAGCGAACCTGCTGCGCATCTCCAGCCAGTGACCGGCAAGACTGAATGAAGTGAGCATAGCTGCGGCTTCATAAAAGACTTCACCCTTGAACAGAAACGTTGCTACGACTGAGTACGTGTAAGAAACAAGGATGCCGAGCGCAATCAGCGTCATCATATTTACTTCACCGCGTCTTAGCGCCCGCCAGGCAGTGGAAATGAACGGCCATCCTCCCCACCAGACCACGGGAGTGGTGAGCAGGAATCCGAACAGATCCATCCGAATGCCGAAGGGAGGCATGCCAGACAGACCGAGAATCGTCCCCATGGGAGAGAACAGAACAATAAGAATTGAAAGGATGATCGAAACGATGAAACGTCGAAGAAGATCCCGCACCATCTCTGCCCCGTGCCCTGCATGCTCGTCATGCTTCATCTCGGCATGGGCAGTTTCGCCGGCTGGTGGTCGTTCCATTACTTGGCCGGCGTGTGCGTGGTTGACGGCCGCAGGGAATTCGCCCTCGACCGCTTTCGCTTCGACCTGATCTGCGGCCACATCATCTTTGGTTCCCACTGACGGATGACCCGGTTGGCATTTCGACGCCCCGCACCGTTGGCAATCACACTTGTAACCACCGTGATGAAGATCACCCTCAATCGCTTTGGACGTTGTAACGGAAGGATCGTACGTCACGTGGGCCACACCGCGGGTACGGTCGAGATGAACCGCCTGAACTCCGCGCAGTCTGTTTAGGTAATTCTCAAGAGTCGCGTAGTCGCTTGCGTCATATGCGTTCTTCAGATCGACCTCGATCACCAACATGCTTCTCGAGGAAGAGTGCTCGTTAGTATAATTCAACATAGGAGATATGTTTCTCGTGAGCCTTTCCTAAGCTTGGCCATAATCAACTCACTAATAGCGCCACTTCCAATCGCGGACCTCCGGCATGTCTTCACCGTGCTCGACGATGAATTCTTGTGTGCTGATGCATCGGCTCAGGCTCATTTCCTTCTACGAAATAAGGTTTGTGGCCATATCCGACCAAAAGGTTCGTGAGCTCTTCATTACTCAGACGCCCCAGGACAGTTGGCCCCGCAATCTTGTAACCATTCAAATGTAGAATGGGCAGTACCGCGCCATCTCGTACAGGATTCAGGAACTTGTTTTGAGTGCCAACTCGCAGCCAGCGGGCCAGTCTCAGCCTCCCCATCGCCGATTACGCAGCAGACAATGAGATCTGGATTGTCAAAGACCGCGCCGTAAGCATGGACCAATGCATAACCTAACTCTCCGCCCTCGTGAATTGAGCCCGGTGTTTCAGGGGCAACGTGGCTAGGGATACCACCCGGAAAGGAGAACTGCTTGAACAATTTTCTCATCCCTTCTTCGTCCTGCGAAACGTTGGGATAGAACTCGCTGTAGGTTCCTTCGAGATAGGTATTCGCGACTAATCCTGGTCCACCGTGGCCTGGTCCAGTAACGAAGATCATGTTCAGGTCATGCATCTTAATCAGACGATTGAGATGCACGTAGATAAAATTCAGACCAGGCGTAGTACCCCAATGCCCGAGGAGTCTGGGCTTGATGTGTTCAAGTGTCAGCGGCTCACGCAGCAGCGGGTTGTTGTACAGATAAATTTGTCCGACCGAAAGATAGTTCGCTGCCCGCCAGTAAGCATTCATGTGGCGTACTTCCTCTACAGATAGCGATAGCGTTTCTTTCATTTCCCTCAAACTCATATATATAGGTCTTCGCGCGTGAGCGGCAGGTGACGCGGCTGAGTACGAGAGACGAGCACCTGATGCACTTCCACCAGCGCTTCTCGGAAACTGGCGGACGAAGCCCGCAAGTAAAGTCGCCACATCCGCACGAAGCGCTCGTCAAACATCTCGCGCACACACTTCACTTGACGCTCGAAGCGTTCCGACCAGTGATCAAGCGTCAAGCTATAGTGCGGGGCTAAGTTCTCCACGTCCCATATCCGAAAGTCTGCCGCGGAAAGATGAGTGATGATTTCGGGAAGCGTCGGGATGTAGCCCCCCGGAAAGATATATTTTTCGAGCCACCGATTGACGGAACCTTCTTTGACACTGGTGATCAAATGAAGGAGTGCCAAACCATCCGGCTTTAGGACAGTTTGGACGACGCGCGCAAACTCCGCTAGGTTTTCCCTGCCGACGTGCTCGATCATACCGATGCTAACGATCTTATCGAACCGCTTGCCTTCCTCCGCGAGCGTGCCGTAATCCATGAGCCGCACTTCGGCCTTAGCTTGCAAGCCTCGCGATTCGATCGCCGCGATCGCCGCGGCGTGCTGCGCGTCGCTCAACGTTATGCCCAGTGCTTCGACGCCATACTCTTCGGCGGCGCGCATCACGAGCGCGCCCCAGCCGCAACCAATGTCGAGCAAAGTTTCGCCCGGCTGAAGCCGCAGCTTGCGCAGTGAATGTTTGATCTTTTGTCGCTGCGCCTGTTCCAGGATGTCGGAAGCGTTGCGGAAGTAGGCACACGAATAGGTCAAAGATTCGTCTAGCCAGAGGCTGAAGAAGTCGTTGCCGAGATCGTAATGATGGGCGATGTTCTCCTTCTCCCGCTTGAGCGAGCGGAGGCCAGCGGCCGCACGCAGAGCCACGCCGGTCAGGCCGCTCTTTCCTTCGGTGGCGGAGATCAAGCCGCTGCGAATTGCCAGAGAAACTAAGTTGGCAAGGTCGCCTTCCACGTCCACCTGCCCGTCCATGTAAGCTTCGCCTAAAGTCATTAATAGGTCGTCTTGCAGGAGATCGGGAAGAGTCGCATTGCGAAACAAGACTTTGAACTGCGGTTCACCGTCCCCATAGCGCTCAGTAAAACCGTCGTTATATGCGACCTCGAAGGAGCTGCTACGCGCGCTCTCAAAGAGCCTGCTTATCGCTTGTCTTGCCAACATGATAATTCCTTCAACCCTACTGGTTGTCCTTAGATCCGTACGCGGCGATAATCCGCTGTCTGATCTCCTCTGGTTTTAATCCGGCTCCTTTTTGCAGGCCATATGCCATCAGTGCCTCGCCGATGCATATGCCGCAGTTCTCACCATGTTCACTTTCGAAACAACTGTGGAGACTCTTGTGTCCTTTGTTGCGGTCACAGTGGCAATAACAAGGTAGCTGTGCGAGCGTTTCAGGGATTTCCTTGGCTGCCTGGTATGCCAACCGTGCATTTCCCGTAAAGACTTCTGGTGCCATCGTGGCAGGTAGAGCATGGGAGGCAGGAAGATCGTGGTAATACGCAGGAATCCGGACCGCCTCAACCTTGCGAGGTTCAATGGTCTGCGCCGAAGTTTGGGTATGCGAGATATTTCTGCTGTCGCTGGATTTTTGTATCGACGCGCTATAGACGACGAGCACTAGAATGACAACAGCTAGCAATGCGATGACAATAATCTTATTCATGTTTTGCTCCCTTACTTGCATGGTGTTCCTCACGACTCCGAATTCGAGTGCTGAGAGACAGGCGAGGACAGCTGGTCCTGGCACTCTGTCTTTTCGCGTAAGCATTGTCACTAATCATGAGTTGTTCCCCCCGCTCTCAGTTCTTCAATTCTGCTGATTGCTCTTTTCGTGCATAGTAACCACTTCGCGTGCGGGCAACTAGTTGTGGCGAGTTCCTGTTTCGGTTTATCGCGACCTTTATCCTTCTCCAGTTGCCGTCTCGCTCCTTGTTCAATGGGTAATAACCAAGGCTGTACTGCTGACCAACCTCGCGCGCGATCTCCCTCATCACAGTTCTGCATTGATCCACATCGTTCGGAAAATGAGATGAACCGCCGGTAACTTCGGCCAGTTTCTTTAATTCGGCGCGTCCTTCCCGGTTGTCTCTCAGCATCCCCAATAAGGCGAGTCCTCTCCCCATCTCACCAAACATGCCCACCGTGTAGATCATCGTCTCCTCTTCTTCAGCTCGCTCGATCAATTCGCGAAACTTCAACCTGCTTGCGTTGTCTTCGCCATCGGTTACAACGACCAAGACTCTCTTACGGTGTTTGCCGCGCTGCAAACGATCCAGCGCATACTGAACGGCATCAAACAGCGCGGTCTCACCTTCCGCCTTCAGACCAAGGATAGAGTTCTCCAATCGATGCCGATCAGAGGTGAAGTCCATCACCAATTCGGACCTCTTGTTGAAGGTAACAATGAATGTCTCGTCACGGCTGCTGCCTTCATCAATGACGTGAAGCGCTGCATCGTACACGTCACTCATCATATCCATCATGCTGCCGCTGCGATCCAGAACCAGCGCCCAACTAACCGCCGATTCTTCGGCGCTGAAGAAGCTGACCGGTTGCTCAACTCCGTCCTCGAAAACCTTGAAAGCATCCTGCTTGAGATTAATCGCTGCTCGACCCTGCTGATCGCTGACCGCAACTCTCAGCACCACCAAGTTCGTATCGATTTTTATTGTGTCGAGCGGAACATCTTGCTGCGCTTGCGGGCTTGCCGTGTTCGTAACGATAAACAGGATCAACCAAAGGAGTTGTTTGTTGCTAATTCGCATTTTTTCTTCCTCCTTTCAGCAGTGGCCTTACTTGCGCTCAACTAGTTGCCCTCCGGAATTGTTGACTGGAGTAACAGTCATGTGTCGCTTTCGAGATTCTGCTTGAGCTTCGACGACCGGTGCGCCGTTCCCGATCAGCAGTTGCGAGGCGGCGAGCACAGAGGGCACATAGTTTGCAGTCTCCGGTGGCACAAGACCTCGCTCGGCCAAGGTCCAGAAATCGCGGATGCCAGTGCGATGCACTAGCCTAGCCAAGCGACCTTCGCCCCAGTTGTAAGCTGCGAGAGCGAGCGGCCAGTCTCCGAAAAGCGCATGCAGATCGCGAAGATAGCGAGCAGCGGCTCGCGTAGACTTCTCAGGGTTGCCCCTTTCATCCGTCCATGCTGTACGCTTCAGCCCATAGCGATCGCCCGTTCCCGGAATGAACTGCCAGATACCGTGGGCCTCTTTGGGTGAATGCGCGCGAGAGTTGTATGTGCTCTCAACAAAGCCAACGCTGATCAGCCATTCCGGTACGCCTTCTTCTCGCAAGACTTGCACCATCATCGGTCTCAGGGATGTAAGCCGTGCTCGACCAATCTCCAGGCGATTTCGCCCCCCCCTCTGAAAGTAATTAAGAAATGCAGCGACGCGCGGCTGCGCTGCGTAATTGCCAGCGACCACGTTTTCCTTCAATGGAACAGCTGGATAAGCAGGAGCACCGTCCAATGCGACTAACTCTTTCGTGATCTCTCGCAGGTACTCTCGAAGCAGAGGATCTTGTTGCTTGATATCGCCATCGGGCGCCGCCGCTGCAATGATTTCGCCGGCTTGCCTCAGCAGCGCGCGACCGTCATCTCGACGTCCGTTCTTTAGCCTCTGGTTACCCTCCGTTCGAAAACGATCGGCTTCCTTGATGACACTTGCTGCGTCCACAGCAACAACAGCACTAGCGATCAACCGATCCAGATAATGCTCGATGTTTACGGTTTGCGTCTGATCCGCAGTCGTGCTCTGTGGATTGTTTGGCTCGACTGTCTGTCCTTGCGCGCTCAAACTAAGGAATAACAAGGTGGCAAGCAGCAGCGAGAAATGCCAACTGACGTTTCTCCAATGCGGAGGTGGTTGGCCCAGAAGCCCTACTGGCGTAACCTCGGTGATTGTTCTCATCGTTGTTTTCTTCTGCGTCATTTGCTTTAGGGAACCATTGCCGCCATCAGGTCCAGGCGACACTGGCTTGTTTCTTCGCTTTAACAAAGAGCGTAATTTCATTCGCGCCTTGTGCAGTTGCGACTTTGACGTGCCCACCGTGCGACCCAGCATCCTGGCAATCTCTTCATGCTGATGCCCCTCTATATCGTGGAGCGTGAACACAAGCCGATAGCCCGGCGGCAATTGCGCGATTGCATCGTCTAGCGCGATGTAATCGACGATGGGCATCGTCCTATGATTCTCAGTCCCCTTGACGACTTGTACGGGCGTCTCGCCGTCCTCAGTCGTCTGTTCCAAGCGCACTCCACGCTTGCGAAAGTGCATGAGCACCTGATTGACCGTCAGCCGGTGCAGCCAGGTTGTGAAGGCCGCTTGACCGCGAAAGCTACCGATCTTGCGAAAGAGCTGGACAAAAACTTCCTGCGCGAGATCCTCGGCATCGGTAACGTTTCTCGTCATCCGCAGGCACAGCGAATACACGCGGCGGTTGTGACGCAGATAAAGCTCCTCGAAGGCTTGCATGTCGCCTCTACCGGCGGCTTGGGCCAGCGCGTAATCGGATCTTTCGTTTGTCTTGACTTCTGCCACGGTTACGCGGTCCTCCGATGATTCTTACTTTTCAGTTACGCCGTCATTCGCCCTGATCAGCGGAGTCGGACGATAGACGCGACTCCAGATGAAGTCGTAAGTCTTATCAGGCAATGGCTCTTTCAAAATGAAATTGAAACTGCGCTTTGGCCCGCCAGTGTGAGGTTCAAACGTCAGCACTTCGAAACGATCGATGTCTGGTCGGCCTACTGCTCTAATATCGGTCCAGCGCCAACTCCGCGAGTCGTGCCCATCCTCTGCTTCATAAACCAAGCGATCCGCATACACCTTTAAGACTCCCTGGCAGCCGCTCAAGCGATGCAGATGCTTGACAGGTATTTGCCCGAACGACTGGCTCTCCTCATTTGTAAATGACGTCACCAACGGGCGAGTGATGCGCTCACGAAGGAAGTCACTGACCTGCTGATCAATCTGCCCATCGATGATCTTGAAGGTCAGGCTCTCTTCCTGGCCCAGTAGCAGCTTCCGATTTTGATAAGTCCAGACTCGAACGCGTGTGGGAGACAAGATTTCAAGGAGCTTGATGTCCGTATATGTCCACATCCGGCTGTCCTTCTCCTTCTTGGCGCGATATTCGACACCCCTGGTTGAAATGATCAGCTCACCATCGCGGTGACCAATCAGGCGATCCTGCTGGACTTTATAGGTGAACTCCTGCGCCCATACCGACTGCGTTAGAGTCAATAGCAATAACCCAGCTAAGACCATCAGGCTTGTATGCCTGACTTTTACTTGACCCACCTTTGTCTGTTGAACTTCGCCGGTCTTACTTCCTGTCTGGGTCCGATCGCTTTCGTTGAGAGTGCGCAGAAACTCCCTTGTGTAAACTCGCAGTTCCGTGCTCGTCTGTTTTACTCGCTGCAGCGCTGTGTTCGTGCAGGTTTCCTGAAATTCCCCAACGTGCGCCTTAAGCCTCTCCAGGATCAAACCAAGGCCCTCGACGGACTTCGCAATTTGAGTGAATTCACGCCTCAGCTCTTCAGTTTCCTCTCCCGGGTACAGACTTGCCTTTCCACGCTTTAGGGCATCGTGCGCCCACTTAATATCGACTTGTAAACGCTCAAGCTGTTCGGCGCACCCTTTTGTAGCTCCCGTTGTGACGGTTTCTTTCGGACTAATGGTGCAACAGCAACGGCCGTCCAAATGAGCAATCGCGTCTTCGCACCTGCAGTTTGGTGGAACGCGGTCCAGATCAGCCGCTAGAAACTCGGCAGAGAAAAATACATTTCTCAACCTGTCGAAGAGGCTTGGTGGTTTCCTACTTACATCGAGATCCCGCTTGAAGAACATTTCTTTTAGCTTCTCAATCAATTTCATGATTTCACCCGTTCCTGTGCGCGAGTTTAGTGACGTTCGTAACTTTCAAAATCGCCCGGGGGTTTTTCAGCGTCTGAGCGCCACTTCCCTTCGCAAATCCCCAACTGATTAAGCCTGCCTCGCATCTCCTTGAGGCAGCGGTTCTCACACTCGTCAACCTCTCGGTTGAACTCGGTGCGATGCATGATATGGATGGGGACGACTACTTCACGTCGCGAGTGTCGGCTGCCCGGAGCAACATGCAGGGCACGATCGAACCCGCCTATCTCATAACGTGAAGGTCGTTCGTCCTGCGGCAGGATCCACTCAGCAACTTCTCGTAAGTCTTCGTAAGTGCTCTGGCAGTATTCACAACCAGGAACCGGCTGCTCTCCTTTTGCAGCTACGTGACTGTTGGTTCCACAGAGCTGCAGCTCAAAACCGATCTGAATCTTGCTGCCGTGCTCGACCGACCGTTCAGGCCAGACTTCGTAACAGACTTGATGATTGCGAGCGATATCACGCAAACGCTCCATCGGCGCATCATTGCTCGGCCTATTTACGGCCTCAGCAACTTGCGCGGTTGCTGTGGAACTGTTGTTAGCTAACATTTCTCAGTCACCTCCCCAACCAACCTCATTGATAGATCGGCGCACGTGGTTTACTGGCTTCTTCAAGGTCGCGGGCCAGCAGGATGATTTGCGTATGCTGCTCGTGCGTCAAAGCGTTGATTGCCTGCAAAAGAGTTTCGATCTTCTTTATGTCCACCTCGACGCGGATGTCTTCAATCTCCTTCATCTTTGATTTAACCGCGCCTAGATCGACGGTATCTCGCGTCAGCAACCGCTTGAGTTCGGCGTCAGCGACATCAAGGTCAGCCTCTCGTTGAAAGCTGTACATCTGAATCCGAAAGTACAGGTCCTCAAGCTTTTTTCTTTGTTCCACCGTGACAGGGATCTTGTCGCCAAAGACAAGGAACAACCTCGTTTTCGATCCGATCTCCATCAACCCAGGAGTAATGACACTCATGCCGCTGCCGAGTTGTACTTCCTGACTTGATAGCCTGCCTGGGTCTTGCTGAGCAGAACTTGACTTGCCGCTTAATGTGAGTATCGTCAACAGAGCAATCCATACGTGCAAAACTCTCTGAATCTTCATCGCATTCCTCCTCCGCCAGATAACGACTGCCGGCCACTTCTGACTCGTCTCAAAGTGCCATACCAAGGGGACCAACAGGCTTGAAAGCAGGGCATAACTCAAGATGCCGAAATAGACCGAGCCGTCGATAGCCCACCTCGTCATGCCGAATCCCAGGAACATGATGGCCAATTCGCCAGAGCCAACCATCAAAGCGGCGATGCACGTTGCGTCCCTCGATTTTGCACCGCCGGCTCTAGCCCCAACCCAGACGAATGCCGATTTGAGGACAATAGCTGCCAACACGACGACGACGAGCGACGACAAACCAGTCAGGGTTCGTCCATGTGATTGCAGCATTAGGGACACGAACACAAACGAGATCAGCGTGGCCGATGCGAGTGGTCTCTCGCTCTCGCTAAATCTCTTCCCGAATTCGCTGCCACGCCACAAAGCTCCGGCGAGAAATGCCCACGCAATTGCGCCAGGTTGGTTAATGGTTATAACTGCCAGCGCGAATATCAGACCTGAGATGAGCACAAAACCGATGGTTGTACGTGCAGCCGAAATACGGCCTTGCGCGCGTGACAAAAATCGGGTGGAAATAAAGTAGGCAAAGGCGAAGAACACGATCAGTTTGACTGATTCGTACAACGCCAGGACGAGGTACGCCGAAACTCGCAGGGGGGCGTGTCCAATGACACCAAAAACGTCATAAAAATAAACGGCCAGCATTGCGAGCGCGGTCAACACGACGGCCCCCGCTTGTAAGCCGATTGAAAGATCGCTCCTGCTTTCTTTGTCGAAGTGAGAGAGTTCTCCGGGAAACCATATACTGCTTGCGACAACCGTAGCTGCTACCACGACGATTGGTCCGGTATCCTGCCATTCGAGGAGTTTCAGCAGCAGGATCAGAACCGCAAACAAGACTCCAGCTGCGAGCCCAAGGCCCAACATCAGACCTAATCTCTTGCGCAGTTCGCCGGAATCGAAGCGCGTGCCGGCGAGGAACAGTATTCCTGTTAGCCCGACGACACGCGCGAAAGTGAGCAGCCGGTCGCCCCATTCTCCACCTGCCCACCATGCCTGCCAGTTAGCTGGAGCCAGCGCGGCGCCAAGTCCCACGACACAAAGCGTTACACCGAAACCCAAGGCCTCAGGCAGACCAGCGCGCCGGGCTGCGCGCCCGCTCGCGAGCAGCACGACCGCCACCACCAAAAGCACAGATATCGTGAATAGCTCACTCATAATCTTATCTCCAGTCAGCCGCACGCGGCGGTGGCGCCGGTTGTGGTTCAATCGCCGGCAGCTTCTTCACCTCGAAGTGCCATTTCCAAATTGCGTAGATCGCCGGGTAGACCGCCAACTCCAGAAGGAACGAAGTGAAGATGCCCCCAATCATCGGCGCAGCGATGCGCTTCATCACGTCGCCGCCGCTACCTGTCGACCACATAATCGGCACCAGCCCCAAGAACATTACAGAGACGGTCATGACCTTTGGGCGTAGCCGCTTTACCGCGCCGTGCAGGATTGCTTCTTTGAGGTCGTTCCAGTTCCTCATCAACCCCTGCGCCTGTCGCTCATGAAAAGACAGATCCAGGTAGAGCAGCATGAACATCCCCGTTTCTGCGTCCACACCCATTAGAGCGATGAGACCGACCCATACGGCGATGCTCATGTTGTAATCGAGGAAGTAGAGAAACCAGATCGCGCCAACCGCCGAGAACGGCACCGCCAGCAGAATGATTACTGTCTTTGCTATCGAGCGCGTGTTGAAATAGAGCAAGAGGAAGATTACAAAGATAGTGATCGGGATAACCACCATCAGCCGCGCTTTTACGCGCTCCATGTTCTCGAACTGGCCGCTCCAGATCAGGTGATAGCCGGTTGGAAGCTGTACTTTCTCGCGGAGGATCTTCTTAGCCTCGGCAACGTAGCCACCAATGTCGCGCTT
This sequence comes from Pyrinomonadaceae bacterium, assembly GCA_035283325.1. Lineage (GTDB taxonomy): Bacteria > Acidobacteriota > Blastocatellia > Pyrinomonadales > Pyrinomonadaceae > PSRF01. Next base: position 12,248 of record DATEUF010000126.1, read on the forward strand.
GGAGGTGTCAATATCTACGTAAACGTAGCCTGACAGCCGCCCGTTCTCGTCTCGAATCATCGCGGGACCGCTTACCATCTTGATATCGGCGATCTGTGCTATGGGGATCTGTGTCCCATTCGGCGCCATCACAAAAATGCGGGTCAACTTGTCGAGATCGCTTCGATAGTCGCGCAGGTACCGAACATTGACGGGATAGCGTTCCCGACCCTCGACGGTGGTCGTGACGTTCTCACCGCCGATAGCCGACATCACCACATCGTTCGCCTGGTCAATAGTGAGCCCGTAACGCGCAAGTTGATCGCGCTTCAGAGTGAAGTCGAGGAAGTAACCGCCAGCGGTGCGCTCTGCAAAGACGCTTTTCGTGCCGGGCACGTCTTTGAGCGTCATCTCGATGTGCTCGCCGAGTTTTTGTACTTCTTCCAGATTGGCACCCATGATCTTAATGCCGATGGGTGTGCGCACACCGGTTGTCAGCATGTCCACGCGAGCCTTAATTGGCATCGTCCAGGCGTTTGAGACGCCCGGCAACTGAAGGGCTTCATTTAGCCCGCCAGGGGCATAGAGCAAATCCTCATAGCTCTTGTGATCAGGCCAGGCCTTGCGCAGGATTCTCTGCAACCATGAAGACGCCCAGGCCGAATACCAGGTGGACTTCTTAGGCCACTCTGATTCCGGTTTTAGGACCACAACGGTTTCCATCATGGAGAAGGGAGCTGGGTCCGTAGCTGTCTCTGCGCGGCCAGCCTTGCCAAAGACGCGCTCAACTTCCGGAAAGCTCTTGAGCTTCTTATCCATGACCTGAAGCAGTCGCTGTGTTTGGGTAACCGAAATACCAGGCATGGTCGCCGGCATGTAAAGAATGACACCTTCGTTGAGCGGCGGCATGAATTCCGACCCAAGGCGATTGAAGATCGGCACGGTTAGCACTACGGCGAGCACGGCCACGGCCACAGTCCCCCAGGTATGCCGAAGCACGAAGTCGCACACCGGATGGTAGAGCTTCATCATTGGCTTGCTGATTGGGTGTGTCTCTTCACTATGAATCTTACCGATCAGCAACGGGTTTAGGATGCGGCCCAGCCAGCGGGGCCGAATGTTGTATGGATCGCGGCGCATCAAGAGCAGCAACATCGCCGGGGCGAGTGTGATCGCCAGGAACGCTGAGATGGCCATCGAAAAGTTCTTCGTGTAGGCGAGGGGCTTGAATAACCGGCCTTCCTGTCCTTCCAGCGTGAACACCGGAATGAACGACACCGCGATCACCAGAAGCGCAAAGAAACTAGGCGCACCCACTTCTTTGATCGCGCCTATTACGACCTCCTTGTAATTAACGGGCCGGCCTTCGGCCTCCCAGTGTTCCAGCTTCTTGTGTGTCTGCTCGACCACAACAATGGCAGCATCCACCATTGCTCCTATGGCGACAGCGATCCCGCCGAGGCTCATGATGTTTGCCGTCAGTCCCATCATGTACATCGGGATAAATGAAATGATTATGGCGACTGGTATCGTCGTGATGGGGATCAGCGCTGACGGGATGTGCCAAAGGAAAATTAGAATTACGAGACTGACTATGATCAGCTCTTCGAGCAGTGTGCCTTTCAGGGTTTCAATCGCACGTTCGATCAGGTCGGCGCGGTCATAGGTCGTTACGACTTCCACACCTGGTGGCAATGAGGGCTTTAGCTCTTCGATTTTCTCACGAACTCTCTCGATGACCTTTAACGCGTTCTCGCCATAACGCATGATGACGACCGCGCCCACCACCTCGCCCTCTCCATCCAGGTCGGCGATGCCGCGGCGGATATCGGGCCCGAGCGTAACTGTGCCAAGATTCTTAATGAGAATAGGTGTGCCGCCCTGCTTGCTCGTCCCTACGACGATGTCCTCGACATCGGAGAGCTTCTTGATGTATCCCCGCCCCCGCACCATGTACTCGCGCCCTGAGAATTCGACGAGGCGTCCACCTACGTCGCTGTTGCCTTGGCGGACGGCCTCGACCACCCTATCAATCGGGATGTCATAGGCAAGCAAAGCGTTCGGATCAACGTTGACCTGGTACTGCTTGACAAATCCGCCGATTGGCGCAACTTCTGCAACTCCAGGCACGGCCTGCAACGCATAGCGCAAATTCCAATCCTGGAAGCTTCGCAGTTGTGCCAGATTGTTCTGACCTGTCTTATCAACTAGCGCGTACTCGAAGACCCATCCGACAGCCGTTTCGTCGCGCGCCAACTCAACATTGACACCTTGCGGGAGGCGCGGAAGGATGTTGCTCAAGTACTCAAGGGTTCGTGAACGGGCCCAGTAGATGTCGGTGCCATCTTCGAAAATGATGTAGACGTACGAGTATCCGAAGTCTGAGAACCCTCTAATGTCTTTGACCTTGGGAACGCCGAGCAAAGAAGAGATGATCGGGTAGGTGACCTGATCTTCCATGATGTCGGGGCTGCGATCCCAACGTGAATAGATAATCACCTGTGTGTCTGAAAGATCGGGGATGGCGTCCAGGGTGATGTTCTTGATGGACCACAACCCCGCCAGAGTTATCATCCCGATAAACAGGAAAACAATGAATCTATTCTTGGCGCATGCCTCGATTATCTTGTTAATCATCGCTCGGCCCTCACTTCAATTACTCGTTGTCTGCATACTTGGGCACAAGATCCATACCATCGGGGGCCTTGCCGGGCTTATCCGACTTGTTAGCAGGGTTCATCGGGTCGTACCAGTACAGAATCTTGCGCTCAGTGGGCTGACTCTGAGGTTGATTCTGCTGGGATGGTTTCTCACTCGATTTAGATCCGCTACCACCCATATCCATGCCAGGCATACCCATTCCACCCGCGGCCGATTTCAGCTTGCTTTCAGAGTCGATCAGGAAGTTGCCGGAAGTGACCACGCGCTCACCTTCCTTGACCCCAGCGAGCACGATGAACTTGTTGTCCACCTTCGCGCCCAGTTGAACTTTTCGCGGCTCGAAATAACCGTCGCTGAGTGAGACGTAAACCAACTGTTCCGATCCGGAATCCATAACCGCTTCTTGCGGCACGACCAGCCGCCTGCCGTAGCTCATGTTTAGAACCACGTCAGCGTACATATCCGGCTTGAGCGCAAACCCCTTGTTCGCAAGCTCAACTCTGACCTTGAGCGTGCGAGTAGTGTTGTCCACTTGCGGGAAGATGTAAGTGATCTTCCCCTTGAACTCACGTCCGGGATAAGAAGAGATCGTTACCGTCGCCGGCTGCCCCATCTTGATGTCCGCAGCTTCGAACTCGTAGATGTCGGCAATCACCCAGACGTTCGAGAGATCGGCGATGGCATAGAGTTCCGTCTCCGGCATAACGCGCTGCCTGGGAAAGGCGTTGCGTGTTGTCACAAAGCCACTGGTCGGCGCATAAAGGGTCATGGTCCTCGTGGGCGTTCCACGTTTCTCGAGTTCACGGATCTGAGCGTCGGTGATGTCCCACAACTCCAGCCGCCTTCGTGCTGACTGCACTAACGATTCGGAGAAGTTAACTGCTTCAGGGAAAGGACTCTCCCCGAGCTGCCTCTTGCCCTTGATTGCGAGCAGATACTCTTCCTGCGTTGACACCAGGTCGGGACTGTAAATGCTGAGGAGCGGCTGGCCCTTCCGGACCAACTTTCCGGTGAAATCAACGTACACGTTTTCGATCCAGCCTTCGATCTTGGGGTTGATGCGACTCATTTTTGTTTCATCGTAGGCGACCTTGCCCACTGCGCGCAGAGACTTGGAAATAGTTTGATATTCCACTGCGCCGTACTGGACGCCGATTAACTGCTGCTTTTCGGGACTGATCTTGAAGGCAGTCTCGGGTATTTCGCTGGTTGTCGTACTCGTTTGCATCGGAAGGTCGACGGACTTCGGCGTCGGCACAGGCTTCGGTCTGTTTCGCAGATACACAAAGATCGCGATGCCGACAGCAACAATTACTAATGCGCCAACCAGCAGAGCCAACTTCCGTTTCGCGGGAGCGTGCTTCTCAATTTTCTCGCCCGTGTCTTTCTTGTCGGCCTCGTGTCTTTCGGGAGCAACAGCGCCAGGCGTTTCAGCCGACGCGTAAAGAGCCTCCAGCTCTTCGCTTGTCGGAAAGCCTTCAACTGCCGGAAAGATCGCCTCTTGTTCGCGTGGCTGAGCAGCTTCTGCCGGCGGGAAGATCACTTCCTCAACATCCGCATGTTCGCCCGAGGGCGCTTCAACCAAGCCGCGTCTGTCTTTTTCTGAATCGTTTGCCATGGTCACTCAATGCCTCCAAAATTTGGCGATCTAATCTTTTGAACCCAACTCCTTCTTTCAATGAAGCCGGTCATGGTCTTAACGTAACTCCCACTAAAGGCTCCAACTCCGCTACCGCCTTCTCCTCATTGCTCAGCTGCTCGTAGTAACTGAGTTCGTAGTTGAGCAGCGTGACGAGATTGTCCAGCAGTGTAAGGAAATCGACTCTGCCGACCTGATATCCGGCAATCGCGGATTCGAGCGACAGCGACGACTGCGGAACTATGGTTGTGCTGTATAAGCTTAAAAGACGCCTGGCTGTGGTCTCCGCGAGATACTTGTCTCTGATCTTGAACATCAATACCGTCGTCGTGTTCTCCAAACTTCGCTTCTCCGCCTCGAAGCTTGCCGTCGCTTCCGTGAGTGCGGGCCGCTGCTTTTTCGCGTAATAAACTGGAAGCTTGATGCCGACGCTTACTCCATACATCTCGGGCATCGCCGGCCGGTTGATGTAAGTGAAGCCGACCGAGAAATCCGGGTAGAACTCTTTCTTGGCCAGTTGGATCGAATATTGAGCGCCTTCAATCTTGCGGCGCTGAGCTTTCAGGTCAGGATAGTTTGCGATGGCCGTCTCGTTCAGTTCACCCAGCGAGTAAGGAAACTCACGCGGCTTTAATTCTTCAGGACTGCCCAGTGGAGAGTCTGATTCGCGATAAAGCAGACTGTTTAGCCGTGCCTCGGCGATCTGCTTTCGCTGTTCCAGAATCGTCTGTTGTTCGAGCAGCTTTGAGAATTCGACCTGGGCTTTGAGAACGTCCTGCTGAATGCCTTTGCCGACGGTGTAACGGGCTTCGGCAATCTTGGTAAATTGTTCGAGCAGCGTCTTGGTCTTAGTGACAACCCCCAGGGCCTTTGTCAGGTAAAAGAGATCGAAGTAAGCATCCTTGACTTCAGCGACTACGTTTCGCCGAGTCTGTTCGAAATTCCACCACTCTGCATCCGCCTCGGTGCTCGCAACCTTGCCCTTCAAGGAACGCTTGCCCGGAAACGGCAGATCCTGACTAACGCTAATTGAGCGACCGCTTGACGGATCTCCTTTTTGGATCTTGAAAGGAACAATGTCACCCATGTAGCCCACGCTAAGCATTGGCTCGTCCAACGCCGTCGCTTGCGGAATCTTCGCGCGCATCATGTCAAAGCGCCGCTGCATGGCTTTGATTTCGGGATTGTTCTCCAGCGCTTGCTCAATCAACTGCTGCAGCGCTGGGATTCCGGCAGTTATGGCAGTGGGCAGATCTGGCTCCTGATTGGGCTCTTCACGAACAGTAGTTCCGGCAGTAAAGGGCGCGTTGGTTTGCTGCGCCAGCACAACTCCGCTTCCGGTCAAAACTGCCGTCAACAAATAGCCAACTGTTATTTGGATTCGCTTTGCATTCACTGCCTTCTCCTTACGCGCCACTCTGGGAAATCATCTCGCTCTCATCGAGCATGCGTCCGTCTCTGATCATTCCTCTGCCTGCCGCGTCGGTATGAAGACGGCGTTTCAATTCTCGAGCCATGCCGCTCGATCTCCATCAGTTCGACGCTCGTTTCAAGATCCTGATTGACCGTTAAGACGTGATTTGGTGCCACCCTAAACCAATGACTACTGTCTTCACTCAAGCGCTCGGAGGCGATTACGACTGCCTTTTCTTGCGAGCCGCAATCGACAAGTTGACAAACCCCATCCGCGCACTCGTACTTCCTGTCGGCGGCGAAATAGAGAGAAGCTGGCTCCACCGTCGGGTCCGACACGTAACGAATAGCGACGACGTTTCGTCCATCAGTCACGGCGAAGTTGTAATAAGAGGGCGCCGCGCTCTTTGTCTGCGCGGTCCATCGTTCAAGCCGGGTCACGGTCTGAACCAGCGCCTGGCCCATCTCGCTTGCGGAATGATGTCTCTCAGTGTCGCCAAGCAAATTGAGGAAGACGGCGAAAGCGTGCTCTGAATCGGTTGTTCCTTCGATCGCGTTGTAAAGAGGGTCTGGCAGAGAAGAACGCACACGCCGCCTGATCTGGCAGAAGCCTTGAATCGTGCCATTATGCATCCACAAGTAGCGACCAAACTGAAACGGATGGCAGTTCGCTTCACAGACGCGCATGCCGGGCGAGGCCGCGCGCACGTGAGCAAAGAAGCACTGTGACTTGACGTGCTCCGACAGCCGCCGCAGGTTCTGGTTGTTCCAGGCCGGAGTGAGACTCGTGAAGACGCAGGGTGTCGGGCTGATTTGCGGCGCATACCAACCTACGCCAAAGCCATCACCGTTGAGTGGCTCTTTGCGCTCTTTTGATTTATAGCTCTGAAGGATCAGTGAATTCTTCGGTCGGTAAAGCAGATCGGACAGTAGAATTTCTGGTCCCATGTAGCAGAGAAACCTACACATTGTCTTTCTCTTCATCCTTTGACTGAGTAGGTGGCGCGTAATCTTCGGGATGTCTTTCAAATTCAGCGCGACACCCGATGGAGCAGAAGTAATAGCTCTGCTCCGCGTAAACGAGCGTCTCCTTTGCATGTTCCTTCTCAAGGGGCATTTTGCAGACCACGTCTCTCACGATTTTCTTCATTGGCTTATCTTTAATCCGCAAAGCGGTTGTAGATTGCTCCCCACACGCCTGCCACAACGGCCATAAAGACTGAGAACACCACTAGCCCTGACAAGAAGCCTCCCCAGCTAACCGGCCTGGCGAGACCGGACAGATCAATGTGGAATAAATATCTTGTTGCCGCCGCTGTTTGTCCGGGAGCGACTGCAATAAAGAAGGCGCAGATCACGAACACAGCAGCCATCACTAAACCTTCGGAAATTGCGATTGCTCTAACATCGAGTTTCATGATGAAATCTCCTTTCAATGAGATTGCGCGTCCTGTCTTTGCCCTCGCAGGCGCGGGACAAAGGCAGGCGTGATCTCTGCGTAGCGAGTGTATTGCTCACCAAATTCCTTAAGAGCATCTCGCTCCTCGCTCTGAGCAAGAATCATGTACATCCAAACTAGAACGGGAAACATTAAGAGGGTAAGCAGCGTGGGCCACTGAAGTAGAAAGCCAAACATGATCACGATGAACGCAACGTATTGCGGATGCCGGACGTAGGCGTATGCACCAGTCGTCGCCAACTTGTGTTCGCGTTGCGCTCGGTAGAGCTTCTCCCAGGCAGACGCGAGAAAGATGAATCCGCCGAAGATGAACAGATTGCTCAGAATGTGAAATGGATCCAGATGCGGATTGCCTTTCACCCGAAAGAGCGTGTGCCACAAATGCCCCGCGTCATGCGAGAAGGGATCAAGCAGCGGGTAGCGCTTCCCCAGCCATCCTGAGAGCAAATAGATCGTCAGCGGGAATCCATACATCTCCGTAAACAGCGCCACGATGAAAGCCGAGAACGCGCCAAAGGAACGCCAATCACGCTTCGTTCGCGGATGCGTAAAGCTAAAGGCAAAGATGATGAAGATCGCCGAATTGATAAGAACTAAACTCCAGAGTCCATATGCCGACATGCTGCTCACCTCCTTAATGATGTCCTCCGGTATCGTTGCCGCGCTTGGCGTGACCTCCATGCATGAACATGTGCACCAATGGGCAGGCTAAAAGCAGCAGATAGGGAAGGATGCCGAACAGATGCGCGCGATGTTCGGTAAATAAGAAGAAGCCGATAATTGCCAGGAACACGAGCAGCACAATGCCCCTGCGCGAGCCCAGCCAGTTGCCAGTTTCTGATGTGTCTTCGTGATTCATAACCCCTCCTAAGTTCTCGGCAACCCCTACTGCGCGGTTATGGAGAACGACGTCTTTCCTTTGCCGGCAGGTCCTTCATAACTAATCTGCGCCTGCCAATCGCCCGCCGATTCAAGCTTGACCCTTCCCTTATAAACGCCTGGCGTGCTAGTAGTGGTGAACGTCGTCGCGTTGTTCATCGCTGGCATTGTTCCCATTGCGGGCATTTGAAATGTCAATGCGACTGCGCCCGCATCGACCGGTTTTCCTGAATTGTCTTTGAATGTGAGGAAGAACTCCTCGTCACCGTGTTTCAACGCTCCATTGTTGTTCGAGAGCGTAACAGTCAGGTTGTTACCGACCGATGTGCTCTTAATAACTTTGCCTGTATCTGCACCCGAATTCTGTGCGCAAGCAACCGCGAGCAGAGAAACACCAGCAAGGGCCAACACTATCGATAGCGGTTTCATATTCTGATCCCTTCCTGAAGTTGAATGGTCCTAAGCCTGGCAGAAGGGCGAATAAGATCTCGGAGGCTTCGTCCGATGCTTACACGCCTGCCACCAACTGTCCGGCAGTCCTAAGACGGACTAATCCCTGACAGAAGACACACGTCAGCCTTCAGGAAGTTAGATCAGTAGTGCGAGATTCTTTAGGTAGGTATCTGGAGGAGTGAAAGAAGAACTTTCCAACCTCTTCGCTTGAGGGAGCGGTTGCGGCAGAGTAATGGGTGGCGTCTGTGCGGCTCGGTGAAGAAACGCCACAGCGAACACTGGGATGCGCAGATTAAATGCAGTCCCAGTCGACCCCTGCTCCTGACAAGCTAAAAGACAACATAGAGACGTTGGCGTAACACCTGGTGCACTGGGTTCCATTCCCATGTGCTCACACACGGTCATTTCCATGGGCATATTGCAGCCAAGGTCACTCGAGTGAAGCGGCATACCCAGAGCCACGCTGCACGACAGCGCCAGAGCCAAAGTGAGTGATGTAAACCGTATCCACATCGGCAAACGAGTCTTGTTTCGACTAAGATGTTTAAACACTCTCTTGATGTTGTCTATGCGGCCCATCGCTCTAATACTTGGTCTCAAATGAAACCCCTTCACGTTCGATTTTGCAACGATTATGCCGCATGCAATTCTAGCGCATTTCCTGGTTCGTATGGGTCGCTGGTGGGCAAAATCCCCAAAGCGCCCAGTTAAGCTGGGCAGATTCACGCAAAAGAGCGGCGCAACGATTCATGAAAAGCATTCAAAGCAAGAGCTCTCCCAAGGCATGGCTCTTGCGGCCCGATCTGGTACAACGCTAATAAGACCGTCATTGGTCGAACATTGAATGCAGAATTGAGGCAATAGGACAGACACATAGGAGACTAATGCCATGGACGAATCGAGCAAGACAACCCTATTCATCGCGTTTCTCGTCGTCGTTGTGCTTTTTGTGATCTTCGGCGGAGGGATAATGACAGGATAGTATTTGAAGCCTTTCACAATAACGAGCCAAGACTAGTCACAATCTCGGTCGCCACCGCCGGACCCGCTGGCAATAGGCTTCGTACTCTTTCCCAAACGTCCGCCGCAACACAGGCTCCTCGTACCCCACGACGAACAAGTGAGTGACAAGAAAGAATAGGCCGGTATATCCGAGAAGTGGGAACGACTGATAAAAGAGGGCGGCACCACCGAGGGCGAGACCGGCGCCAATATACATGGGATTCCGCACGACCCGGTACGGTCCCTGAACCACTAGCCGGCGAGGCGGGTCGAACGGCGCAGGGGTGCCCCTTCCGACGATCGCGAACGCGAGGATGCACCACAAAGCGAGAGCTGCCCCAGCTACGACAACGACCATCCCGGCGACCTGCCACACGCCCAACCCAGGAGGCTGGATTATGCCTGACCAGGAAAGCGCGCGAGCGGGCAGGACCACGAGCACGATGCCGACAAAGAGGGTGGCGTAGGTCAACGCTCGAAGAAGGACCAACATATCCGAAGGTCTCACATCTGAAGTCGTTCCCAGGCTAGCGCCACTAGAGCCGCAAACCTGGTCCAATTCTTTCGTTGATTGGCCTTCGCATTAAGCCGCATCGTCCGCATCGCTGCTCCCTCCGCCGCTGGCCTACGAAACTCTGCAGCAGGAAATCAACGTTGGCCTTGCTTACTGTGTGGCAGTATCTTTGCCCTTTTGGAAGCGCAGATAGACGCTGAAGACATGCGCATTGTGACTTGAGTAACGCGAGTCGAGCAGCAACGGTCGAGTAGTCGGAAACTGCTGTTCAGCGGTCAGCCGCTCAAACGGATAGGGATTCAATCCGTTCCATTGGAAATCCTCCAAGCGATACGGTTCGAAGATATAGCGGAAGCCCAGCGCCAGATTGTCTTTCAATTGATAGTTGGTGTCCACGTTGACCTCGTGATAGTTGCTCTTCACGTCTGGGAATGGGAACGCGGTCGCGTTAAGAATCGCCGTCCGATTCACAGCACTCGGATTGACCGTCGTGATCCGGTCATTCGCGAGCGACAGCGCGTAGTTGGCATCGAAAAAGAGCTTGTTCTTGGCAATATAGGTCGTGATGCCAACGCCAAAACTGTCATTCACGTTACGATCCTCACGGTTCCACCTGTTTAGGAAACATTCTGGAGTAAAGCAAGGTGCGGCAGGGTTTACCTGCTGGAAAGGGGCCCCTGTCTTGGTGATGCTCTGAAGCAAAGAGCTGTAACGCTCGCGCGAGTAGTTGGCGTAAAACGTAGTCTTCTCGTTTGCCGTGTAGAGCAGGTCAACGCCGCCCTGGCCCTGCAGATATCTCACCAATCCGAAAAAGTTCCTGTCGTAGTTGTCACGCAGGTACGAGAACGTGCCTGAGAGACCTAACTTTGGCGTGACTGCATATTGCCATTGCACGTTCGCATTGTGACGAATGCGTTTGGCCTGATCGAACAATCTAAGTTGGAGAAACTCCAGCACGCCAGGATCATAGGCCCGCGGCGTTCTGTCAGAGTAGCGGTAAATTAACTTCCCGTCGAACTTATTGTTGGGCTTATAGGTGACTCGCGTTCCGAACGTATTTTCATTCGAGTTTGCCACCTGCCGGTGTTCCCGATCCCACCCTTCCCATTGGTACTCGAGCTGCCACTTCAGCCATTTTGTCAGCTCATAAGTCCCTTCGGCCACAAAGTTCTGTTTGTGAAACGACACTGGCTTGTTTTCAATCAGCTCAGTGCCGAATGTGCCCACGATGCTCGTGCGCCAGAACGATTCACTAAAGGCCGCGTAGCCTGGGAACAGGATGTCCGGTGTCTTGTTATTGTAATCGTAGGAACGATAACGGATGTTGAATGAGAAGTTTTTTGTTGGTCTGGACGCAAAGATCTGATCTGCTGAGAAAGTGTCAACCTCACCCTGAAGACTCTGCCGCGGCAGCGCCGCAAGAGATGTCGGTGTGACGCCAGCCGGCAAGTTACTTGCGGTTATAGCGGTATTGAGCGTGAACGGTAGAAACTGCTCGTTTTGCCTCCAAAAACTCCAGCCCACCGCGCCAGCAAGGCGCGAATGCCCCGGCAGATCGACGAAGGCAGAAACGAGAAAACTGTGCGACTTGTTGCTTGGCTCTTCCGCAAAGATACCACGCGCAAACTCCTGCCGATTGAAGTTTCCATTCGACGTGGCCTGCTTATCTGTAAGACGAAACGGATTGTCGAAGGTGAGAGATTCGATCCCGTTGTTGAATCGGGAAAACGTATAGTCGAAGTTTGCTCCCCAATGACGCCTGACGTAACTGGTGCCGAAGGTTATCTGGTCAGTGCGGTTGTTGAGCGGCTCCGGCAATTCTAGATTAAGTATCCTAAAGCCATCTCCGATCGTGGTGGTGATGCCGATTTCCGCATTCGGTGTCGGTACACGCTCGTAACTGCCAATGCCGAGCGGCTTCGATCCTGTTCGTTTGTAATCCAAAAATCGGGCGCGAACGCTCCAGTTTGGAGTTAGCTGAACTCTCTGATCGATGCTAAGCGTCTGCCGCGTTTGTCGCACAGTGGTCAACGTCGAGTTGCGAAAGAGGCCTTCAGCTACCGAAATCATCGTCGGCGACTTCGCATCCAGCAGCGGCTGAAGCGTCGCCTTGATTGAATCCGGCACTACCAAAACTCCATTAGCTTGAGTGGTATAAGGAGAGCGCGCTCCGCGCGAAAACAGCCGCTGCAATTCATTCCATTGAACAGTTGTTCGGAATTTGCCGTACTCGCCGCTATCAAATAAATATTCCTGATCCCGTTCTGATGGTCCTCTGCCTATACCGCGGAAGAATTTTGGGGAGCCGGCTGGATTCGAGGCAAACCTGAATCGTCGGAACCAGAACCCTTCACGTGCGCGTTTGTATTCTTCGAACTTCGCAGGCCTTTCGCCAGTGACGGTGCGTCCTTGAACACCGATGTCTACCAGTAAGTTCAGATTACTGGAGATTCCGTTCCCAGGCGGTGGGGTCGCAGGCGTTGCCGTCGGCTTCGCTGTGTCCTTACTCTTTTCGTCCTTCGGCGTGTCAGGTTTCTTGCTTTTCTCATCGTTAGTGATGCGAGGATCGTTAGCGGCAATCATCGGCTGCTCTTGGGCCATGGCGGAAGCAGGCCACAACAAGAGCAGAAGCACCACAGCAAAAGGGCGTACCAACCATGCTCTGCGTTGTTGATCTCTCATCCTCTTTTCCTCTTCATTCTCGCTCTGCGTTACCGTTGCAGGTTGATGCCCGAAGGGTGATTCGAGCCGTGAACCTGTGAGTGGCAATCCAAACATGCTCGATTCATCACGAAGCCTGAATTCGGCCTGCCAGGAACCGTCTGATGCCGGCCCTGGATGTGACACTGCTGACAGAGCATCGGTGCCCTGGCAATCAAGAGGTTTGTGTTGTTTGAGCCGTGCGGCTTATGGCATGTCAGACAGTTCTCGCGCGTTGGTGAATGTTCCCAGAGGAAGGGTCCACGCTTTTCCGCGTGGCACGTGTAACAGGATTCGTTAATGCTGGCCGTACGCATCATCTTTGGGCCGATCGAGCCGTGCGGCTCGTGGCACGCTGAACAGGACACGCGCATTTCTCTGTCTTCGTTGCGAAACAAATGAGTGGAGCGCTGGAATTGTGCCTTGCGCATGTCGCCATGACATTGGTAGCAAGTCTCTGCTTCCGTCCTCATCTTCAGCAGTTTGGTCTCCGTCTGCAGATTGGTGAAGAGTTGGCCAGGGTTGAATCCTGCTATTGCATGGTGAGAGCTGTGGCAGCTTATACATGAAAGCCCGGCGCTTTCGTGCTTACTGCCACGCCACATCGCGTGCTCGTTCATCTGAGAGTGGCACACCTGACAGGTGGCGCTGGCCTCTGCGGGTTTCATCTTTGACGGGTTCCTGATTTTTGTGGGATCGCCTTCGGTGATGTGGGCCTTGCCCGGACCGTGGCAGGTTTCGCAACCGGTCACCTTGTCTTTCCAGTTTCGTGCCGTTGTCAGTTTCGCGTGGACCGTTGGCGAGAAGTTCTTGAATTGTGCTTCGTGGCAGTCTTTGCAAGTTTCGCTGCCAACATACTCAGAATCTTGGGGCGTCGCATTGATTGTTGTCGGGTTAGTCCCCCGGACGCCGACGGCCTGGGAGCTTCTAACCGAGGCAAACCACACGACCACTCCCAAGACTGATCCGCAGACCAGCAGCGACCTAGTCAGTTTTGTCACTCTCAATTCGAGCCTCCTTCCAAGGCTGGGAGAACCTACTTATTTGCAAATAAACCGCTTCGACTTGAATCGAAAAGCCCGACGGAGCGGTGCAGCTATAGAGAAAGGCGGGGCCGATTGTGGTGCGTTACGTCTAATTCAATGGGCTCAGGTCTTGCCAACCACTTCACTAGCACACGACCGTGCTTCACACTCGCACTGTCAAATTCTTCCTTGTGTGGACCGTCAGGCGTAGTCATAGAAGAAGTCCAAGGGACGCAGAGCAATAAATGTGCCGCCCTAGCTCAGGAGTATTGGCCGAAGAATTGCGCAATGTCAGCCAGTGGGTCACGTTGTGTGGTGAATAATCCGCAATTCACACTGCACTCATCCCCACAATCCGACTTCATAGCCTACTCTGATCAGGCTGCCAACAGCCCTCAATTTTCAGTGGGGGCGCTTGAAAACTGATGGGCTCCTGCTTACCAGAATGAGACTTCAGACGGCCCGTATCAGCACCGGCAGAACTGCGGGCACCGCAAAATTAGACTTCGGGCACAAATGACTGACCTGAACGACCAAGCGACGAACCACGCTCAGTCGACAACAATCCAAATTTGAGATCCTGCCACTAATGTGATTGAGAGGCCTGCGCAGAGTAATTGATAACTGGGCTATGGTTGATGATACGTCTTCCTGCATCGCTTTTAGTGCGCCTTGGACGCCCAAGGAGCCCGCTCCTCTCGTAGAAACGAAGCGCTTCGATTCCGATACCACTTAGCTTCGCCACTTCGCCGATTTTCAGCGGCGCGGGTGACTCTGAGATCGCTTCCTTCTTCGACCTAACAGCCATACGTTAATCCTCATAGTTCTTGGCAATCGCAAATGTGCGTTAGGGCAATGGCACGCCTACTCCAGCAGCGCACAGCATCTGTTCATCAACTGGACCTGAAGCGCAGCAGGCAGCAAGTGTTCCATCGATGACTATCGCCGGAACGCGGCTGATGCCCAGTTCCGCTGCTCTCGCGGCTACGTCCGGTTCGTGCATGTCAAGTACTTCCGTTTCACAGGATGTGCACGCTATACGCTTAACCGTCTCGACGGCTGCGTCACACGCCGGGCACCCAGCGCTAAAAATCTCGATTTTGCGTTTCTGGTTCATGAATTTCGTCCCCTATTAGTTGTTTTTCTCAAACACAACCATATTCTAAACCCTGTAGCCGGGTGCAGAGTCAAGGGAGCAAGCAATCGATTATGCCAGCATGGCCTTTCTGGCGCGAAATCTATCCACCGAATACTTCAATTACGGCTAAGTCAATCAACGCTATTGACACTTTATGAAATACCTTTAGCGCGTCTCATCGGTGCTTCTGCTTTGGTGGAGTCCTTGTGTGGCTTCCAAAAGAACCTTACGACTTAGAAAGGAAAATCTAGCATGTTCACTACTTCACGTCGTCGTCTATTGACGCTCGGGTTTACCGTCTTCGTAATTTCGGCACTGACTACCGTCACCTCCGCAAAACATTCCTGGGGGGGTTATCATTGGGCTCGCACAGCCAATCCCTTCACTTTAAAGATCGGTAACAACGTATCCTCGAATTGGACCACTCAATTCAAGACGGCGATCGCTGATTGGGACAATTCATCGGTAATGAATCTTACGGAGGTTGCTGGAACAGCTAATCGAAATTGTAAGATGGTTGCTGGAACGGTTCAGGTTTGTAATCGAACGTATGGAAACAATGGCTGGCTAGGTCTTGCCTCGATCAACATCACCGGCGGCACACACATAACTCAAGGTTCCGCCAAGATGAATGACACGTATTTCAATACTCCTACGTACAACAATCCAAATGAAAAATTACATGTTATGTGTCAGGAAATTGGTCACACCTTCGGGCTTGACCATCAATCGACCAGTGGCGCATCGCTCAACACTTGCATGGATTATTTCTCCAACACGGGCGCGAATGCCAATAGCACTCTAAGTACTCATCCGAACACGCATGACTACGATGAACTGGTAACTATTTACAGTCATCTAGACAGCTTTAGCACTATCGCTGCCATTTCAGCGGCGACTGCTGGTCTTTCAGAAGTGGGTAACGATCCGAATAGCTGGGGTTACCTTGTCAGCCAATCTCGAAATGGTCGCAGTTCGACGTACGCGAGAGGAAATTCGGATGGGACTGAAACCATTACCCATGTCTATTGGACCGAAGAAGCTGCCGAGGGCTGCCGCTCATGCGATCATCGCTACGATCACTAGTGGTAGGCAAGATTCATCTGGAAGCAAACCTGCAGAAGGCGAGGCGCTAATACGTCTTGCCTTCTTTCTGCTTGCGTGGTTTAACTTGCCGCTTCAACCGCCGTCACTCGAATCGTCCTGCCGCTGAGCGTGCCGGTCACCTTAACTTTCTGACCGGTGAAATCTCGCGCCTTTTCCTGTCCTGTCTGGTCAAGTCGGTAGACTCGCTTATGATCGCGATCCGCAAGAACCAATTTACCTCCCTGTTTGAGGCACGCAAGTGTGCAGTTCTTATCACTAATTCGCTCACGGTTTCGGGGACGGCGATGCCGCAGCAGCCGGGGCGCGGCGGGGGGCGCTCGAATGCCAGTGCACTATGCGCCAACCGTCGCCACGCTTTTCGAGGATAGCCGTGCCGAGCCCACCGCCCTCAACGTGTCGAGTCTTGCTGTTCTCCATCACATCAGCGGCAATTGTGTATTTGAGAGTCGCCCACGCCGTATTACCAGCAAGATGTATCTTGATGTCGCTGAATTCGTACTTGGTGTTCTTCATCTCAGCCATCTCTGGAACGAGATGGTGATCTCGATAGTCGGTCCACCCGTAATTAGCGTGTCCGCTCTCAAAGATCGTTAACGACTCATCGTTAGCCCAAACTTTCGTAGCTTCGCTAATATCATTCTTTGCAAAGCTTGATGCGTTCCTGAGCAGTGTTTCTCGCACTGCAGCTTCGTCTGTTGCTTGTCCGATAGCTGCGCGTTTGCTTGCGACGACGAATAAGGTAATGATCGGCAGTAAAGCGCCTATTAAGATCCGCAAACCAACCGTTGTCTTGCGTTGCTTCATCGCCTATCTCCTTCCAACATTCATTTCACCTCGCCATTTGATCGAGTTTCGCTTTCATCTGATCAATTTCTGCCTGCTGGCTCGCGATGATGTTCTTGCAAAGGTCCTTGATTCCTTG
>DATEUF010000127.1:0-3846 GCA_035283325.1 Pyrinomonadaceae bacterium
TTGCCGAACAGGAGATCCTCAAGGGCGCGCTGGAAGATGGCATCCTCGAGCAGGCCCAGGCGAATGCAGAGGCTTATCTGATCAAGTTCTTTGCGGCGCTCGGTTTCCCCAACACGATCTTTGTGGACGATTTGGGATAAAAGCGGGGTCATCCTGCCTACAGCGTTAAACGCGTTCCGTCCATGACGGATGGATGTATTTCTCTTTAACCAACTCATCCGCTCTTCTGGATTCGGATTCAGTCACACCCCCTCTCTCAAAACTTAATCCCAATTGCGCCTCGAACGCGTGGATGAAGGCTTGCGCGGCTGTTTGCCAGCTAACCGCGCGGCCCAAAGCGGATTCAACGGTCGTGGCCCGCGCCAGCAGCCGTTTCGACGCGTCTTCTCGCGCTGTTTCGTTTTCATAGACCAGCGCCTGACAGATGCGCGCCAAGTCGCCGGTTAAAGGCAGAGATCCATGCTGGAGCACACCTTCCTTTTTGCGCGCCTGCGCGGAGCCGATCAACTTTTTTCCATCCACTGTGATCTCATATACGGACGGCACTTCGAAGCAAACAGGGTTGGATGTTGAGTTCCTATTTGCTTTTTCCTCCTTCATTTTCACTGACAACTCCAAATTTTTGACACCGAGCAACAGGGCTTGCGCGAGCCGGTTATAACTTTCCAGCACACTGCCTGCCACGCGCGGCTCATCGTTGGGAGCGATGACGGAGTATGTTAACTCGTCAATATGCAGGATCGCGCGTCCACCAGTGGCGCGGCGGACAACCTCCCAGCCGCGTTCCTTGAGGCGCGTCATGTCAACGTCCGCGAAGGGTTGGGCATGCCCGAGCGAGAGACAGGCCGGGTCCCAGGCGTACAGCCGGAGGGTCGGGAGTGAAGCGCCGCGTCCCGCTTGCGCGTGTTCGAGAATGGATTCATCCAATGCCATATTCCACGCGCCGTGCGCCGGAGGGGTAATGAGGAGTCGCCAGAGGATCATGGGGATATTTTACTTGAATGTCATTGAGACAAAAAAGTTGGCAGTTTTTGGCGGTAATTAATCTGGTTTTGGCAATCGTAATATTACAGACCCATTGCAATCTGACCTCCGTCGAAATAGATATTGAAACTGATGCCAAAAAGGCGTATAGTAAGAACACAATTCAGAGAAGATAGGTTCGATTGGATTGGGAGTTGCATCATGTCGTTGGCGCCAGAGTAGCATACAAGGACTAATACAGAGAAGGGAAAAGATCATGAAAAAGCCAGATAAACTCCTGATTGGAATTGTTTCCTCAGTGATACTCTTGGTAGTGATTGCTTTCGCAGTTGCACTGTTGAGACCCAAAGCAACCTACCAATCAGAGGATAGCCCCGATGGCGTGGCGTTCAATTACCTGTTTGCATTGCAACAGAGGGATTACGAGCGAGCATATGGCTACCTGTTGCCTTCAATCAGAGGCTATCCTCGCACTTCAGAGGCATTTGTCGATGACATTCGGAATTATTCTTGGAGCTTTAATGAATTGGAGAGTGTCTCAACTACACTGGAAGTTGAATCGGCCAACCTCAACGGGAAACGCGCCGAGGTGAAAATGAAAGAAACGCGGTTTTACGAAGGTGGGCTGTTCGATAGCCGTCAATATACTAATTTCTTCACTATAACGCTGCGCCAGGGAGAAGATGGCGCCTGGAAAATTGAGGAAGCCGATTCTTATTGGCTCTGGTGCTGGAATGAATTCGGTGGATGCAAATAGCCCCTGGAGATTTCTTCAAACGTCGTTGAATTGATCGGGAGGTCAAAATGAATAATGCGCGTCGCTGGTATATATATCTGGTTTGCGCCATCAGTCTGCAGTCAGCAGCTTGGGCTGTTATAGCGCTATTACGCAATCTGATGGCAGGCGGAGGAGGTACGATCGCGTTCATTGCATTTCAGATCGCGATCATCATCATTACACTTCCACTCTTTCTTGTTCACTGGCTTTGGGCACAGCGGCTGGCCGAACGCGAAATCAGCGAGCGCGAGGCTGGTTTGCGCCGCATATATCTTTATGGGATGCAGGCAGGCTTTCTGGGTCCAATTGTTGCCAATGCTTTCAGCCTGATCGCAACGTTATTATGGGCTGCGGCTGGCAAACCGGGTCTTGATCCACAATCTTCTGATTTCTCCTTATTTGAGACGGTGCTTTATCACAGCCTAGCAATCATCGTCCTGGCCTTGCTTTGGTTCTATCATCGGCAGGTAATATCTGCCGATGCTAAGGTTGTGCCAGAGACTGGCAACTCTGCCACAATACGCCGTCTATATATTTTCGTATTCAGCGCTTGGGGATTGACCATGACGACGATGGCTGTTATCCATATTATGCGCTGGATTATGTTCCAGTTTGGGAGAGGTAATGTTATCGGCGGAGATATTGGGTTCTTGACCGACGAGGTAGCGCGCTTGATCGTGGGTGTGCCGCTATGGTTGATTTTCTGGCGACAGGCTCAGAGTTTGTTCAGCGGTTCGAGTGAAGAGGAGCGCGAATCAGCGTTGCGAAAATTTTACATTTACACCGCAGTGTTTGTGGCAGTGTTGAGCGCTGTCACCAATGCAACGTTTATTCTTGCAGGATTCTTTCGCCGTCTCCTGAGCTTGCCTTCAGAGGGGGATATTCGCACTCCTCTTCCAATCATTATTTGCATGGCTTTGCTATGGGCTTTCCATGCATACTTATTGCGAGGCGATGCCGCACAGATCGAGGAGAGTTCACGACAGGGCGGGGTTCGAAGGCTGTATCTATATCTGGTTGCAGGGATTGGACTGGCTGCTTTTCTGGTAGGCTTTAGTGGAGATATCAGTGTGCTGATCCGTTCGTTCTCACAATTTTTTAGCGACACGTTGAGAGAACAACTCGCCTGGTTCACAGCCGCATTGATTGCCGGGCTGCCGGTATGGCTGTTGCCGTGGAGACAGGCACAAACAGAGGCAGTGGCGGCTACCCCTGCCGGGGTCGAGGAACGACGTTCGACCGTTCGCAAAATATATTTGTATTTCTATCTCTTCGTTGCGACAATGACGGTGCTTTCGAGCGCAGTATACATTCTCTACCGCTTGTTGACTCTCGTCCTTGGTGAACGAAGTGAGGGGGATTTGCTCAGCGGGCTTGCTCAGGCGATTGCCTATGCAATCGTGGGCGTGGGTGTGTGGTTGTATCATGGTTCGGCGTTGCGCGGTGATCAATCCAGGAATCGCCATGAACAAATGATGAGGCTCAAGGAAATCAATGTTGCCATAGTGGATATGGGTAATGCAGGCCTTGGACAATCCGTGTTGAACAAATTGAGACAGGAAGAACCGGACCTCAACTTCAATTTGATTTCGTTGCCTGCAATAGATGATGGAGAATCGGCTCAAGCGATCCCGGCAAGACTGAACACGGCGGGTTTGATCGTGGGACCCTGGCCCATCGCCGTTGACGGAGGAATAGGGGGAAAGGTTAGTTCTGAGATTGCGCGGGCGGTGGTTACCAGTCCGGCGCGAAAGATCCTGATCCCTACACAAATTGATGGTTGGGATTGGGCTGGCGTGGACCGCTGGAGCACAGAGACGCTTGTTCAACAAACGGTGCGTGCGGTCAAACAGTGGGTGAATGGCGAGGAAGTAAAAGCTGTCCGCCCAATGGGGGTTGGCGGGATCATCGGCACAATCATTGGAGTGTTGCTGCTACTCATTCTGCTGGCTATCCCCGTGTTGATCTATTTTGCAGGCGGCTTCTAGAACGGGATTTGCCTGTAAACAAGATACCGGTCTGTGGCGTATCGTGGAGTGCGAACTCCTGCAAATTGCTTGCAGGAGTTCGTTGCGTCACCTTTC
>DATEUF010000128.1:0-7261 GCA_035283325.1 Pyrinomonadaceae bacterium
TGCGCGTCCTGGTGGATGGCCGCGAGTTCGCCGCTGCGATCAGCCACGACAGGATCGAAAATTGGGCGCGCGAGCTGCACAAGGAATACACCGCAACGGATTCCTACCGGGCGTTGTTTTATTCCGGCCTGCTGCTGTCCGGTTTGAGCGAGGTTGACAAGGTTGTGACCGGATTGCCCACCAACCAATATTTCGATGCGAGCCTTCGCGCGCGTCTGGTCGAGACCATGAAAGGTGAGCATCAAGTTACGCCGCGCCGAAAGGTAGTAGTGAAGGATGTAAAAATCGTGCCTCAACCTTTGGGCGGGTTTGTGGACTACTTGCACAGCCTTGGTGACCCGAGCCGGGTTGAGGATGCCAGTGTTCTGGTGGTCGATCCCGGCTTCTTCTCGGTGGACTGGGTATTGCTGGTCAATGGCGAATTCAAGCGAGCCTCATCTGGAACGAGCCTGGATGCGGCCTCGGTCATTCTGGATGAGACTGCGGCATTAATTTCCAGGGATCATGGCGGCAATCCCGGCAGGGGAAAGCTGGAGAACGCGATCAGATCGGGACGCAACACCGTATCCGTGTTTGGGGCGCGGATAGATATTGCCCCCTATCTGGCGGATGCGTCATCCAAGGTTGGCCACATTGTTGGCGCGCAACTTCAAGAGTCGCTCAGAAAAGAAGATTCCGACATCGACACGATTGTGTTGGTTGGAGGAGGCGCTCCCTTCTACGAAGCGGCAATCAAAGCCGCTTTTCATCAGGTTCCGGTATCCGTAGCCCCTGATTCGGTATTCGCCAATGCGAGAGGGTTCTGGCGTGGAGGTGCTGCCTGAGATGCGCATCACCATCAACTATTTCGAGGGGTATCCGGAATTGCAGGCCGATTTGTCTGCTTTTCCGCTGCGCGCCAGAGCGGAACGGATGCGGATGCTCGCATCGCTTGGTTTGTCAGTTCTGAATGGAGGAAGAGCAATAAACAAGGCTCCGGCAGTTACCCATGCTCAAGAAGCTGCCCCAGATGCAGCTCAGCCAGCCGCTCACGGCAACCCGTCCGGGATCGTGAAAAGAATATTCGATCAGGTTTGAGGTATGGAGGGGCTTGCGGAAACACAAATTAACTTTGAGAGAAGTCCTGCAATCGCAGTTGAGAGAAAGATCGGACGGCATCACATCGCATTTTTTCGGGCGATCCTCATGGGGATGGACATAGGCGAAATGTCCGACCGGTATCTTGAGACCGGTATGGATTTGCGCCGCGCAAAAACAACACTGGTCTGGATTCAGGATACGTTGCGTCAGGCGGCATTGAGGCGCGGCATGCGTCGTGATGCTCATCTTCTGAGAATGCGAATCGCGGCAAGCTCCGGCACAAACGAGAGCGCACCCATCCCGTCTCTTGATGAGTACCGCGCAGAGTTTGATCCTGACGGGTTTTTTCTGGAAAAAGAACTCATTCAGTCTTACCTGGATGCGTACCCGCAAGCAGTCGATACCAGGCACAGGAAAAGACAACGGCTGATCGACAAGCAGGTGGCAGCACTAAAGTGGATTGAACCGTTGATTACCGCCGAACCGGTGCGCGATGATTGGGTTGCGGCCTGGTTTGATACGACGATCTCGAATCGTCTGAATCTGGCGGGGACACCAACAATAGGCTGTCTGGTAGACAGGATTTCTGAACGCGGTTATCGCTGGTGGGTTGGCGTGCCGAGGTTGGGGATCAAGGGCGCAGCGCGAATTGTTGCGTGGTTGCGGGGTTACGAATCCTCTCTTGGTGCATTGCCACTACAATCCCTCGCACCTTCGCGTAGCTTGCCTTCAGGCTTGATTGCGCAAACACGAAAACAGCAAACCGATGTTGTCCCGCTGGAGTCATTCATCGTCCCGTCTGACCTGGATGGTCGATCCGGCTCAAACCGGTATCCCGGTGTCCCGCGTATTGATGCGCCAGACGATTATCGAGCTGTGTTTGCCTGGCTCGCCACAAAGTCCGGCAATCCGAATACCCGGCGCGCCTATCAAAAGGAAGCCGAAAGAATTTTGCTGTGGGCAATTCTGGAACGAGGCAAGGCAATGTCGGATTTGACTGTTGAGGATTGCGCATTCTACCGAGACTGGCTGTCCATGATAGGCAGGACCGAACCCGCTGAATGGCCTTACCGCATCGCACAATCGGCTTGGATTGGCGCAAAGAAAGTCGGGCGGCACCAGCAGGCCTGGAAGCCGTTTGATGGCGCGCTATCGGCCAGCAGCGTCAGACACGCGCTGGCAATCATCGGCAATCTCTTCGAGTGGCTGGTTCGCGTGCAGTATTGCTCGTTCAATCCGTGGAGTGCGGTTGCAAAGTCTCTCGCTGCACATGGTGCCGAATCTGACCCGGATGTGGAGTTTACGCGGGCGTTCTCTGTTGGCCAGTGGGGTTACATGATGGAACGATTGCTTGAACTGCCGGTGACACCTTGCTCTACCCGCTTACGTTTTACATTGCCATTCTCGCATGCCACGGGGTTGCGACTATCTGAGCTGGTCGATGCAACCATTGGCCGGATGTACACCATGCCGCTATCCGATGGTTTGGGCGTGCGCTGGATGCTCAAGGTGTACGGCAAAGGTGGAAAGTGGCGAACTGTGCCATTGCCCGGCGCAGTGATCTTGTTGTTGCAAGAATATCTGGCCTATCGCGGAATGAGCCCGGACATCATGTCCAATCCAGCGGAAACCCCGCTCATTGCCAGCGAGACCTCAAACAGGCCGTTGACCACGAGCGCGCTATCTAAGGCGATCAGGTCATTTTTCAACGACATCGCACAATCGCTTAAAGAGAGCGGCAAGCACGTTGACGCGAAAGCATTTGAACGTGCCACGGTTCATTGGGTTCGCCACACCTGCGGCAGCTATTTGGCGCTGTCCGGCGTTCCGGTGAATGTCATTCAGCGACTGCTTGGGCACGCCAGCCTTCAAACAACAAGCATTTACACCGATACGTCGGATGAGAATTTGTGGCGCGAGATAGAGGGCGCGAGACTTGGAGTGGGTAATGCGCATCGACTTTAGAACCGCCCAGCGTGGATACACGGTGGTATTGAGCCAAGACTTGTTTGGCGCGTATGTTCTCTATCGCCGATGGTTTGGATTGTCCAACAGAAGAGGCGGAATGAAGCAGCAAATCTTTGTCGCAGAGGAGAAAGCAATGCGGGAAGTTGGCCGAATCAGCCGAGCCAGGATCAGGAATGGGTATGAGCTGGTTCTGGCACGGAGATGACCGCATCCACTTTGAATCAGGCCGTGGAGGTATGTTCAGACCGGCTATTCAGACCACACGGAAGCTGACCTTCGTGACTATCGGCCTCCGACACATTGTTGCTGCCAGGAGTCTCGCCATTAAGGCCTGCTGTTCGGCAGCGGACTGTGGGTATTGTTCGGATATAGTCAGCCGCGAATGACTTTAGCGGGAACGTCGAACAGGTGGCTTACCTTCGAACTGCCTTTGATTTACCCCAAAGCAGGCCATCTGCGCTTGACCGGTATGCGCTGTTTAAAACTCAGTCGTAGTTGCCTCCTGATTAGCGAAGGCAGAATATTTGTGGACTTGAGTAGCGTCACCCCTACTCAATAATTTTTCTACAGGAAAATTCCTCATACGCAATCGTCAACGCCTCTATTTCGATCAATGCTGAACGAATATCACGAGGGCCCGATGGGTCGATACTGTCAACAGTACTTAAAACTTCGCGATGCCACACTTTACAAAGAATGTCACGAAGTGGGTTGATAACAGTATGAACGCGCCTGACGTATTCAACACGTCGCCTACATTGAGAAATAAATGAGGATGTCGCGGCATAAACTGAATCATTCATACGGACATCATTACGCTCCAGTAGGTGTACGAACTCTTTCACAGATTTAGGCGAAGGCTCAACAATCCGACCAAAAACACGCATTGATTGCTTTCGAATAGTAAGCGGTGTGCGGTAACTTTCTGCAAAGGCCAATAAACGTTGCGCTGTTGAATCATCAGTCCACCCACCAATCGACTCACACACCAACAATAACCCGTAAAGATGATGTTGCTTCGACTCATCGCCGAAACCAGATTCGGGGGTATCGGGAAGATGCTGTAACACAATCTTAAGGACGCTATCGCGTAGGCGAGGATTGCGACGCACATGCGCTGCAAGAGCTTTTGCTGCTTCGGTTACTTCGTCCTCTCTTGATGTTGTGTTTGCCAATTCAATTAAATGATCCTGCAGGTTTTGTACCACCTGCTCATCATCAGGCATTTCACCTAGAAGCTTAATAGCAGCAATGCGCAGGTTTCTTTCATTTGACTTTCGCATTGAACAAATAATGTCGGTGTCAGAGATAGTGATCAGATTTCTTGCACTCGGACAAGCTCGGAGCGAATCCATGCAAGCTGATTTATGTCTAGAGCTGGTGGTGCTAGCGCGCATGCATTTAATTAGAACTTGATACACAAACTGATCATCATCACGAATCAACGGAATATAGCGAATCGCCAACTCACTTTCATTTTGCTTGCCAGAAGAAATCAAGGATTCTATTGTCTCCCTATCTAGAGTGACCCCAGGAAGTGTCATCCCAATAGCGCGGTCGCTTTGATTTAGCTTTGTAAGAACACGTTCCTGAAATGCGTCACTTTCCAGCCATTTCTTTCCCTGCAATGTGCTGGTTAACATGCACTGTGCCGCAGTTCCAGATACGATCACATTAGTGTCATCAAGTAAACGTTGGACTTCAGCGTGTGCAGCTTGTGCGTACGCCGGCACCGTCCCAATGACCTTCAGTGCTGCATGCTTTTCAACAAGGCTCCCTTTGAGCGATGTTTGGATAAGTTTTTGAGCATCATCGCTTCTCAACTCCGGCCTGCGCTCAATTGCAAACATTGCTGATGCTCGAACGATCGGAAGTGATAGCTTTAAACTTTCATTGAATGCAGCAACGATGTCGGCTGACAAAGTAACACTTGCACCAACTCTAGCTACCAAATCACAAAATGCCGCAACAGTTATTGGATCCTTATCCCGTAGGCCATTAATAATAGCGATCTCAATTCTGGGACCTGCGCCTTGAAGAAAATACTCCAAGTTCGCGGCGAGCTTCTCTCTCAGATCAGAAGAGTAGCGCCCTGCTCCTTTTGCAACCGTCTCATATATAGCGCCAGCAAGTAAATCTTGAGCCGCTTCTGGTGCTACATCACACTCACTTGCACATTCGAGGGCAAGCAACAGTTTTTGCTTTGAAATAACTTCCGTTGGTGTTTTATCAACAAGAATCTCCTTCAGTATAGGAGTTACATCGCCCTGTTCTGACAAAATGCCAAATAGCAGTGTGGTGACATCCTTCCATCGAGGTATAGCTGCCAAATACGGTAGTGACTCCTTATAATTTCGTGCAAGCAAACCTGCAGCTGCGTAATACTCTAAAAATGAGTAATGCATGAATGTAATAACATCCTCAGTCTCAAAATCGTTCTGTGGATGAATGTTTAAAAGTCCTGTCGCCTCTGCTACCTCCTGAATAAATGCATTCGCCACGTCGGCTTGTGATGCTCCTTCATTATTATTCGAATGTGATAAAAATGGCGTAAGTACCTTTACAACCTCAGATCGTTTCGGAATTTCTGCAATTTCTCGGCTAAATATACCTACAGCAAGCGCACCAAGCCGCGTACGAAGATCCGCCTCTGAAATCTGCTGTTCTCTTGTTTGGCGACCACGCACACTTACTAGAGTCTTAATAGCTTGGGTATAAATCAAATGACGCCTAGCACTCAAGGCTCCTGTATTTGCATATATCAGCACGAGAAGAGTAAGAAGCAGCGGGTTTCGTGCAATTCTGGCGATTCCTGGGCTGTTACGGGTGTCTTCTAGGAGTCGTTCGACAAGCTCCACTTCGTCGCCAGTCAAATCCTGCTCATCACCCTCACCAAGGCGAACTGTTAGCACACGCCCCGCCAAAGTACGCATCTCTCCCTCTGTAAGCCCCTTCAGCTGTAAATAAGTCAATGCATCAGGAATATCTACAGGCTGTATGGCCGCAGGACGCGACGCCATGACGAATCGATTCCCACGTTGCGCAAATATCTTGACCAAATTGTCAATTTCAGCAACTAGTGCGATTCGTTTATCGATGTAGCCGACTTCGTCTAATCCATCGAAGAAAAACGCTACTCTGCCATCTGAAAGAGTTTGGTCGATAATTGCCCGAGGCAAGGCTATACCCCTGCGTGCCGAGACAATTTCGCAAATATCCAAGATATCTGTCTTTTCGTTCAACAATCGTGCTGCCTCAGCCAAGGAGACATAAATAGGTATGTGTTGCTCGTACCAACTTCCCTGTTCATTAGGGGGGGCGCAATATGCAAGAAGTTCATGTTTGACGAAACAGGTTTTGCCAGAACCCGGATCGCCCAATACGATGACGTTGTTATATCGTTGATATAACTGTCGTGCTGCGCCGACCTCCGCAGTACGTTCAAGCCCGTAGCGCGAGCGTAGCTGGGATTCCAATTGGTCACGTTGTGCTTTTGGCAGGTCGAGCGACTCAATAAATTCAGAGACTGCTCGTGTGAGGTTTTGTGTTGTTTTCGAGGAACCGCCGACATCTGCCGAGGCATCCACGTAAATTTCCGCAAGCGACGCTTTTCGGAAACGAAAACCTAGTGCAGCTAAGGGGGCATATTTAACATCGTCAAAGTAAGCATACGTTTTGCGAAGATATTCAGTGCGATCAAATTCTACTTGCTTGGTACCCTCCACTAATGGGGCTTGCGCAGCATTCCCTGTAAGTTCATAACGCAGAGAACGCAAATTAGGCATTCTCTCGCGTAGTTTACAAACAATATCAGACGATTCGAGCAATGACTCCCCTTCTTCACCAAGCACATTGAACCATGCATTGTTGGTTCTATCTTGAAGTAGCAAGGCAAAACCAGACTGAGTGATGATTAACGTGCCTGATGTCGTACTTGAATCCGTTTGCGCTACAGCTCGTGATAGTGAAGGGGAAAAAGTACGAACGAGCCCCCGAACTATCTCCGTGCGCTGTAGTACTTTGATTGGTTTCCGCGATTCTAATTGCACACTAAGGGTCTGAGCTTCTGCGGATAGCGTGCCGAGAGTTGCCACAATAGACCCGATATAATCTTGCTTATCAAGTTCTGTATTGATAGCTTGCAACTGCTCGTAGGTTAGGATATCGCCCTGACCAGATATAGCATGCATTAAGTATAGGCCGCGTTGATCCT
>DATEUF010000129.1:0-15664 GCA_035283325.1 Pyrinomonadaceae bacterium
GACCTTCTGGTAGATATAGAGTCCAGATGAACCATCAGAAAAAATTCCCCACCAGGTTCCATCATTTATCCAGAACTGCGACTTGACGATAGGCGAACTTGTTGCCCCAGGAAAAGAGCGATCCGGGCCGGGAAGGTTAGGCGACTGGGCTGCCGCTCCTCTGAAGATGAAAGAGACGACGACGCCGAAAGTAAGTAAAGTAAGGCCGGCTAAGCTAAAGAATAATCTTGACCCTGAACGCATGATTGTTTCTCTTGTTAAAGCTCAATAAGACTAAATTGCTAAAGAGCGACATATTTCGTTAGCTTGTCGCTTTGCAAACGAGTAAAGGTTTATTTCATCAAACCGAGCTACACTCCGGGCACTGCACCAGTTTTTGAGAGACTACCGAGCTCAGAGTAGACGTCATGAATGAGAAAAGCCTGCGTGAACTTCGCCAATTTCGCGTGCTTCGCATCTTTCCTTGTCTACGCCAAATCCGCTTGCGTAGCAGCTCCCCAGCCCTAGCTGGCGTGGGGCGACTTGATTTGCCGGCGATTTGAGCCAAAACGCGGATTTTCCAGTCGTAGTCAATGTTTGACATCGATGGACAAATGACTTATCAGTTAGTTTGCTGTTCATCGCGAACGGGCTGAACAGATCGCGGTTAGAGGGTTGAAATGGACTACACGACCAAAGAGTTGCTGAAGCGCTACGCGAAACTGGCACTGGGGCAGCCATTCACACCGGTGTTGCTCAATATTCTAGTGACCTCTGTTTGCGATATGCGCTGCACGCACTGCTTTTTCACGGACGAATTGGATGATCGGCCTCGCAAGAAACTGCAAATGAAAACCCGCGAAATCGAAAAAATCGCGGAAACTCTGGGAGGGAATCTTGGGGTTTTGATTCTCGCCGGTGGTGAGCCCTTCACCCGTAAAGATCTGCCGGAGATCGCCCGGGCGTTCTATGAAAACAATAAGCTGGAATCGATCTACATCATGTCAAACGGTCAGATTCAAAGGCGAATCTTTCCCGATGTCACCAGGGTTCTGGAAGAATGCCCCGATCTGAATGTTACGGTAGCTTTGGGGATTGACGGGCTAAAGGAACAGCACGAGAAGATCCGGCAGAAGCCCGGCTCGTGGGATACTGCAGTTGACACAGCGCGCCAACTCCAGGCGATTAAGAAAGAGTATCCCCGGCTCGACGTGCAAACATGCACCTGTTTTATGAACTCGAACCAGGACACCATCTTTGAGTGGTACGATTTCCTGAAGTACGATCTTAAACCCGACAAGGTAAACTTCAATTACATTCGGCCACCTTCAGCCGACCCGAAAGAGCTGGAGATCGATCACGGCCGCTATAGGCAACTGGCGCAGATGATCGATGACGACTCGCGCCACGCCGCGATCAAGAATAACTATGGTGGTCGCGCAGGCTTCTTCAAGGCGGCGATCGATATTTACATGCACGGACTGATTGCCAGAACTCAGGAAACTCAAACGGCTCAGATGAAGTGTTATGCCGGCACGGCCGGCGGCGTCATTTATGATGAAGGAACCGTTTCGTCCTGCGAAAATCTCGAACCTGTTGGTAATCTGCGGGACTACGATTGGAATTTTCAGAAGCTCTGGGTTTCCGAAGCCATGAAGGAGAGGCGCAAAAAAGCTGCCGCTGGTTGTTTCTGCACGCATGAATCCAACAGTTACTATCCTTCATTGCCATTCAATCCGAGTCACCTAATCCAGATTAAGAAGCTGGAGCGTGAAATGAAAAAGGCACGCAAACGGCTCGAGAGCGCGGGGTCGGAGGTCGATGGATTAGCTGTGCGGGCGTGAGGGCGGTAAAGGGCGAAGAGCAAAGAGCAAAGGGCAAAGGGCAAAGGGCAAAGGGCGAAGGGCGAAGGGCGAAGAGCGAAGAGCGAAGAGCAAGGAAGCAAAGACCAAAGTCCAAAGAGCACGCCTTCTGAAATGTCCTCTCAACGCGTTCCTAAGATTCTCATTATCTCTTCCGACACGGGAGGTGGTCATCGCTCTGCTGCCGCAGCCATCGTCGCCGGTATCCAGAAGTTCATTGAGGGCGACTCCTATGCTGTTCGAGTAGTAAGGGCAGTCGAAGACTCGCATCATCTTACCGCCCGGCTGGTGAAGCTGTATAACTGGATCCTCCGCCACAGGCAGCACTGGATGAAGTATCTCTACTGGTGTGTGAATCGTTTCCGCCCCGAAACGCGCCAATTCTTTCATAAGAGGTGCATTGGGTACGTACAGGAGCTCTTTGAACGCTGGTGCCCTCACGTGGTCGTAAGCGTTCATCCGCTCACCCAGCACATTTTTGCTCGCGTACTTAAAGAGCTGAATCTTTCCGATCGCATTCCTCTGGTTTCTGTCGTTACCGATCCCTGTTATGGATTCTGGAAGGGGTGGGCATGCGACGATGTCACGCTCTACCTGGTGGCTAGTGAAGAGGCGAGGCTCCAATTGGTCGATTACGGCATTGCGCCGGAAAGGATAAAAGTTTCAGGCATGCCGGTGCACCCCAAGTTTGCCTATCCCGGTGAAGCGGCTGCTCAGGCTGCCAGGCGCGCGCTTGGTCTGGACGCGGAGAAGTTCACGGTTTTTGTTAACGCCGGGTGGGAAGGCGGCGGCAATATTCCGCAGATCTTTCGCGAGCTGGTTCGCGGCGAACTGGACGTCCAGGCAATATTTCTAGCCGGCCGTAACGAACAACTGAGAGTCAAGGCTGAGACTCTGGCCTTGCGCGCGACCTTTCCTATCAAAGTCATTGGATATTCCGAGCAAATCGAGCAACTGATGAGCGCCGCTAACGTAATGATCTCAAAACTGGGGGGATTGACCACTTTCGAAGCGTTTGCCTGCCGGTTGCCGATTATTGCCGACGTTACCAGCGGCCCGATGCCTCAGGAAGCAGGGGCAGCCAATCTAATCATCAGGCGTGGTGCGGGAGTCTTGCTAAAAGAAGCAAGCGATATCGTGCCGATCATCCGTCGCATGGTGGAAGATACGGCCCACTACTCCGCGCTGCGTGCCGCAACAGTGGGACTTGCCATTCCAAATGCCACGAGGCAGATTGTCGAAGAGATAGCGGCGCTGATTCCAGCCTCTGCGCGACAGGGTGAAGAGTCTGGATTCGCCGAAGTTGCCTCTGTTTGACCTATAGTGATTTAATTCCCCGGCAAATGAAGTTCGCAGTTTGCCCGCTTGTGCTCATCGTCAAGCGGGCTTTTTAGGAGACCCACAAGCTGGTGAGCTTGCTGCTTGCAGGAAAACGCGCGTTCGTCACTGGAGGCACGCGAGGGATTGGGGCGGCAATTTGTGAGGTGTTTGCGCGGGAAGGAGCCGATGTCGCCTTCAATTATGGCACTCGTGACGACCTGGCAGCCGAGATCCGTCAGCGAGTCGAGGCCCACGCCAGGCGATCGCTTTCCTTTAAGGTATCCATTGTTGATCGTGTAGGCATGAAGCGGGTCACACGTGAGATTGTGGAAGAGTGGGGCGGCATCGATATCCTGGTCAATAATGCCGCCATTAACCGCGGAGATAACTTTGCCACCACAACTGATCGCGCGTGGGATGAGGTAATCCATACCAACGTTGACAGCCTGTTTGCGGTTACCAAGCCCATGTACAAACAGATGATCAGGCAGCGAAAGGGAAGCATCCTCAACATCACGTCCATCGGCGCCTTACGTGCGCTGCCCACGTCTGTTCATTACGCCACTTCGAAGGCCGCGATGATCGGATTTACAAAGTGTCTATCGCGAGAGGCAGGAACGTTTGGCGTGAAAGTGAACGCCATTGCTGCTGGCATCTTCGATACGGATTTGGCGCAAGCACTTCCTGAACGGCTCTTGCAAATGCACGATTTCTGGGCATCTGCGGGCAGGCTCGGCCGGCCTGAGGAACTGGCGGAGTATGCTGCTTTCATGGTTAGCGACCGCAACAGTTTTATGAATGGCGAAATCGTTATTGTCGATGGCGGCGCAGTAACGTAAGTGGGAGTGATAAGTGATGAGTGATGAGTGATAAGGGGAGCGAGGGCAGAGTGGCTCACTTGTGGGTCGCAGGAGACCTTTTTAATATATCGCTCCACCACTTTGTCTCTTATGACTTATCACTCATCACTTATCACTTTTTGAAGATTCCAGCGCAGCCAGCTTCCGCTCCAACTCCTTGATCTTCTTCTGCATCTCACCCAGTCGCCGAAACGCAGCCGTCGATTTTAGCCACTCGCGGTTATCAAAAGCCGGAATTCCCGATACCAGGCCGCCCGCGGGCACATCGTGACTGATTCCACTTTTGGCTGTCATCACTGCATCGTCGCCGATCCTAAGATGTCCTGCCACGCCCGTCTGTCCTGCCAGGACCACGCGACTGCCAATGTGCGAACTGCCGGCCAGACCCACCTGAGCACAGAGCAAAGTATCTTCACCAATAGTGCACGAGTGGCCAATTTGGACCAGATTGTCAATCTTCGTGCCGTTACCGATACTAGTTTCTCCGACTGAGGCGCGATCGATCGTTGTTCCTGCTCCGATCTCCACGTCGTCTCCGATCACAACACGGCCTGTCTGCGGGATCTTCAACCACTTTCGCTGTTCGTCTTTGGCGTATCCGAACCCGTCGCAACCGACGACCACGTTATTGTGAATAACCACGCGCCGGCCAATTTGCGAACGCTCGCGAATGACCACGCCTGAATGAATTATGGAATCCTCGCCTATTTTTACCTTCTCGTAGATGGTTACGTTGGGAAAGATTCGCACACTATCGTCGATCTCTGCCTGCGGACCAATAACGGAATAGGCCCCAATCGATACCCTGTCAGCGATTTTGGCTGAGGCATCGATTACTGCAGTATCGTGAATGAAAGGTACAAACGGAGATGGCGGCCAAAAGAGACGTAGCGCTCGCGTGTAAGCAAGGTAAGGATCTTTGGTCCTTAGGACCGCGAGGTCAGCACGTTCACTTTCTACATCTTCGCCAACATATACCGCGGTGGCGGCTGTAGTTTTCAGGCGTGAGGTGTAGCGGGGATTGGCAAGAAAACTAACCTGACCAGGCGAGGCCTCGTCTAATCCGGCCGCACCGTGTATTTCGACTTCTGCAAGATTTCCTTCAATGCGCGCGCCGGTGGCGGCCGCAAGCTCCGAGATCTTCATGGAGCGAGAGTTTAGCGCATAGTGATGAGAGGCGCACGCTGTTACATGATCGAGACTGGATCGATATCCAGGTTAATCGAGCGCAGGTTGGCTCCGCTGGCGACGGCAGCCGCAATCGCGGTGTCGATTACGCCGCGCAGCCGGCGCCGGCTCCGCGACTTGATCAGAAACTGAATGCGGTAACGGCCTTTTAATCGCGGGAGCGGGGCAGGAGCAGGCCCCAGGATCCGGCACGCGCGTTCCTTATTTGCCTGGTCCAGTTGCTTTCTGAGCCTGGCTGCTTCCGATCTGACCTGTTTGAGATCGGTCCCGTGCACGAGCAGTGAGGCCAGCGCAACAAATGGCGGATAAGAAAGAGTTTCCCGGTGGCGAATCTCTTGTTGATAAAAGCCGAGATAGTCCTGAGCGCAAGCATGCTTCAGGGCATAATGTTCCGGATGGTAAGTCTGAATGAGAACCTGACCAGGCCGGTCGCCACGTCCTGCCCGCCCAGCCACTTGAGTTAGCAGCTGAAAGGTGCGTTCAGCGGCTCGAAAATCAGCCAGGGCCAGACCGGCGTCGACAGAAACCACACCGACAAGGGGAACATTCGGATAATCGTGCCCTTTGGCGAGCATTTGCGTTCCCACCAACATGTCGATTCTTCCTTCACTGAAATCCTGTAACGACTGCTCAAAACGCCGGCGGCGCGCCGTGGTGTCACGGTCTATGCGGGCAATGCGCAGCATCGGAAACTCTTTCTTCAGCAGGTCCTCTATCTGTTCAGTTCCTTCTCCTATGTAATAGATATATTTTGCGCCGCAGTTTGGACAAAGGTGAGGCGCAAGCTCGCGATGATTACAGTAATGACAGAGCAACACTCTCTCGGTCCGGTGATATGTGAGCGTCACATCACAGTTGAGACACTGAATAGTTTCCCCGCACGAACGGCAAAGGACGAAACTGGAATAGCCACGTCGATTCAGTAAGATAATTGCCTGCTCGCCTCTGGCATGACTCTGCGTGATCGCTTCCAACAGTTCGTCAGAAAAGACTCTAGGTTTTTGGTACCGATCAAACACCTCTCGCATGTCAATTATGCGGGCCTGAGCCATTGGCCGGTCACCGATTCGTTGAGGTAGTGGCAGGTAACGATATTTGCCGGTGCGAGAGTTGTGAAAGGATTCGAGCGACGGCGTGGCCGAGCCCAGCACCACGACCGCGGATGCCTTCTGCGCTCGAACCACAGCAGTATCCCGACCGTTGTAGTGCGGAGAGTCTTGTTGCCTGTAGGTCGACTCTTGCTCTTCATCGACCACGATCAACCCCAGATTTTGAACAGGTGCAAAGACTGCCGATCGTGTTCCGATCACGATCCGCGCGTCACCGTTTCGTACCCTTGTCCATTCATCCGCGCGTTCACCCTTTGCTAACGACGAGTGAAAGATGGCGACCAGGTCTCCGAAACAAGCGCGCAAGCGGCGTGAGAAGACCGGTGTCAGGGCAATTTCCGGCACCAGCATTAACGCCGAACGACCAAGGTCGAGCGCAATGCGAAAGGCACGAATATAGACCTCTGTCTTACCGCTGCCCGTTACTCCGTGCAACAGAAATGGCGCGTAAACTCCTTGCCGCAAAGCCCTTTCGATCTCGGCCAGCGCAGCTTCTTGTGATTCGGTGAGCTGAAATTCTTCGATGACGGGAAGTTTCGCGCCGGCCAGAGGATCCCGGCGCACACTGCCGACAAAAACCTCGACCAGACCCATCTTTTGCAGTGTCTTAACCGGAGAAATACTCACCTTCGCAAGAGTCAACAGTTCCTGAAGAGGCAATTCCACTTGACTATGAAGTATCTCCAAAACTCTTTGTTGGACCGCATTGATCGTGGACGTGTCGATCGAGGTCGTGAGCAAACGAACCGTTCGTTGTTGTCTGGCGTGGCCTATACCGGGCGGCAGTGCGGCCTTGATAACTTCACCCCATGGGGCGCCGTAATATTCGGAAACCCACTGCGTAAGCTGAAGCAGTTCCGGTGTAACCACTGGAACGGCATCAGGCAGCTCCTGAACCTCTTTTATTTCTTCACTTGTTAGCTTTGTATCCGCGGGCAGGGAGTTTCGGAGTTGAACAATGAAGCCAGAAACGAGTTTGCGTCCGAGCGGCACCCGAACGCGCATTCCTGGTTGAGCTAGACCCTCAAGTTCCGGCGGTAATCGATATGTGAACGTTTGAAAGACATGAAGGGGAAGCGCGACCTCAGCATAGTTTGATTGACAGCGCCCAAGCTGATATGCCGCCTCCGTCATCTTCCTGGTCCAATGCTGATCTTGGCAGTCGATTCGAGATAGTCGCGTACTTTCTTCAAGTCCTCCCATGTCTCGCGCTTTTTGGAAGGATCACGTAAGAGGTAGGCCGGGTGAAACGTCGGCATGACTTTGATGCCTTTGTAATCCTGAAAGTGCCCGCGCAGTTTGGTTATCCCTTCCCGGGTGTCCAGGAGGTTTCTCATGGCGGTGTTTCCCAGCACCACGATCACCTCGGGTTGAACCACAGCAATTTCCCTTAACAAAAAGGGTTTGCACATCGCCGCCTCATCACTGGTGGGCGCCCGGTTCTCTGGCGGCCGGCAACGATTGACATTTCCGATTAGCACAGCCTCGCGTTGAAAACCTATGGACTCAATGATCTTTGTGAGGAGTTGTCCTGCTCGCCCCACAAAAGGTCTTGCTTGGGCATCTTCGTCTGCCCCAGGCGCCTCACCTACAAACATCAAGCGGGCTCGACGATTACCTTCCGTGTGAACAATGTTGGTCCTACATTGATGAAGAGGACAACGCAGGCAATTCGCCAGATCCGCATGAATCTGCTCAAACGACTCTGTCGATTTTGGGATGGTTTCTGCCGGGGGCTTTAGGTCAGGAAAGAGTCCTGGAAGCGCAGGCATCCTTGCCTGCTCTGGGTTTGAAGCTAAGGGCGAGGGGCAGGCAAGGATGCCTGCGCTCCCAGAGGCTTCGGTGGAGAGTGGCCTTTCTACAAGCTCTATGCCGAGTTCCTGATAGTAGGCGATCTGCTCTTTTGTATCAGTTACGAGTGACTGTAGTTGCCCGATCGGTGACTCAGGATTCATTGACTTAAAACTAGCGTGCTTGTTTTTGCTGCGCTGCCGTGGAAGTTTTTGCTAAGGAACGGAGCCGTACAACCTCGTCCAGAAGATTATGAGCGGCTTGAGCCTTCGACATCAGCGGTAGTTCAACTGGAGCCTTAGTGTCGCGCGGAACCATTAAGATGGAATTATTCAAGCTATCAAAGCCGGCATCTGCGCGACTAACATCATTTGCCACTACCAGGTCTAATTTTTTTTGCGTCAATTTTTGCAAGGCGTTCTGTACCAGGTTCTCAGTCTCGGCGGCGAATCCAATTACCAGCAGACCATCACGACGCGTGGCAGCGACGGATTCAAGAATGTCCGTGGTCCGCTCGAGGTTCAGCACAAGACTGCGCTGGCTCTTTTTGATTTTGTTCTTTTCAATCTGTGCGGGCCGGTAATCAGCTACAGCGGCAGCCCCGACGAAAACTGTGGCCGTAGAAATATTATCTCGCACGGCCTCATACATCTCCTCCGCGCTCTCGGTCTTAATTAGAGAGATTCCAGCCGGAGCCTCCACGCTTGTGATACCGGCCACCACAGTCACATCGGCACCACGCGTTCGCGCAGCCTCCGCGATTGCAAATCCCATCCGGCCCGATGAGCGATTTGAGAGGAAACGAACCGGGTCAATCTGCTCGCGAGTTGCTCCCGCAGTTATAAGGAAATGCTCACCCGTTAGATCCTGCCCTCGCGGCGCGGCAGCGTTACGTAAGATTTCCAAAGCCGCTTTAACGATTCTTTCGGGGTCACTAAGACGGCCGGGTCCAATTGTGCCACAGGCCATCTCACCTTCATCCGGATCGATTATATGTACGCCGTCCGCGCGCAGCGTCGCCACGTTTCGCTGTGTTGCCGCGTGCTTCCACATCGAAGTATTCATCGCGGGAGCAATGAGGACCGGTGCGGTTGAGGCGAGATAGGTGGAGCTGAGAAAGTCGTCTGCTAGTCCAGTAGCGAACTTGGCTATTAAGTTAGCTGTAGCCGGCGCGACGACTAGAAGATCCGCGGTCTGTGAAAAGGTAATGTGCGCTATAGGATCGGGATTATCCGGCGCATAATCATCCACTATGACGTGCGATCCGGAGAGAGCGCGGAACGTGAGCGGCTGAATAAACTCGCAGGCCCTTCGCGTCATCGCCACTCGGACCAGGCAACCGGCTCGCTGCAAACCACGAAGCACCTCAGCGGCTTTGTAGGCTGCAATGCCACCGCTGACACCCAGGGCAATTCTTTTTCCGGAGAACTCGGGAGCGGAAATCTCAGCCATCGTATTTCCCTGAAATTGAAGATCAATGTAACATTGCTGAAACGGTCGCGCAATGAACCGTTGTTTAATCTTGCGCGCCCGCAGAAAGCGATTAAAATCCTGTCTGCGAGGCCAGGTGAAACCCTCCATCATGACCACCTTGCGAGCCAATCTCTTCGGTATCACGATCTGTGCTTTGCTGTTCGTAGTTCCTGCGCAGGGAACGCAAGAGAGTGCAAAAAACGATGAAGAATTCGGGCCCGTGGTCCGAGCGTATTTGGGATATTTAAAGAACGAGCAGGAAGTGGTTGATGATCGAGTAAGCCGGCACGAAGTAAGCGCCTGGTATTATCGTCGAAACTCCAATCGCATTCGTGCCTTGCGCCAGATTGCGATCCGAATTGCGCGAGAGAGTCGAAACGACTACTTGCCTGAGCTGGAAGCAGTGGCACGGGACGAGATGGGCCTACTTTTTGAACGTCCGCCCAGGCCCGAAACACTGCGAATTGGCGAAATTCTGCGTTCGACTTTTCGATTTTTGGGCGCGGTGCGTTCCGGGGAACAGTTTTACGTCTTTGCGCGTTTGGATCCCTATGAGCAGGCTGAACTTCTAGAGAATCCAAAGCCGTCACCCCTTAACAACCAACCGGCCTCCCTGCGGAGTTCGAACCCAATAACCAGGTCTCGCCGGGTCACTTCTCCTTGATGATTTTCTGCGTTTCCTTCAATGAAATACCGAAGTTTGTGGCGGGAGGGGTCTGGACCCCAAGTTGGAGGCCATTTGAATCGGAACAATCCGGTGGCAGACAATCTTTTCAACAAGCCGGGCACCGGGAGATTTGCTCGAAAAAACCACAGTTTTGCTACATTTCGAAAGCAATTGATTGTTGACAGGGGGGTGCCATTCGTGTAATAAAAGCCCAGTGCTGAAGCCTTTGCACGTACATTGGCGTGCAAAGGGTTCGGCCTTTACACGGTTGATCAAGACGAGATTGGTAGAACAAGACCTCCGTCTTCCGAAACAGTCTGCGCCATCGCGGCACGCAATCAAAGAATTCTTTGTTTCACTAACGGGAGGAAAGTTGATGACTAGCAAAACCTGGGGCCGCAAATTTATTGCCGGCTGTGTGGCAGTTGCCGTTTTGAGTGTTTACTCAATGGTTGTATTGGCATCGCCGGGGGCGAGAGTTG
Source organism: Pyrinomonadaceae bacterium (assembly GCA_035283325.1). GTDB lineage: Bacteria > Acidobacteriota > Blastocatellia > Pyrinomonadales > Pyrinomonadaceae > PSRF01. The sequence continues at coordinate 10,732 of DATEUF010000129.1, forward strand.
CGTCGGGTGAGATGTCGATTGTAGGAAACGTGGCGGTTAATGGTCAGAAGGTAATTTCAGGCGGCACGTTCTTTTCCGATGGCGTGATTGCTACTGCTGATCAGAGCAGCGCCACCGTGAACATCAGCAGATTGGGGCGAGTGGAACTGGCTCCCAATACGAGCCTGAGACTCAGTTTTACCGACAACAGCATAATGGGATTGCTCGAAGCCGGCAGCGCTCAAGTCGCGACTCTGGCTGGCGTCTCGGTTACCCTTACGACCAAGGACTCATCGATTGTCGTCGATGGAAGCGAGGCCACTTCGTTTGGTGTCACTGTTGAGAAGAGTGGTACCGCGCTGGCGACACAGGCGGGCCGCGCTGAGTTGAGATCAGGCGGGGCGGTCAAGTTGGTAGCAGCCGGCGAGAGTGCTACAGTCGGCATGCCTTTGCCACAGACGCCGCCGTCAGACGATGGCTTGAGCGGTGGCCGGTTGGCGGTCTTGTTGCTTGCCGCTGGTGGCGCAATCGCCGCGATCATAATTGCGGCCACCCACGACAACGACATCAATTTTGGCGGTACTATTAATGTCGTCAGTCCGGTGAAGTAAGCTCCGAGTTGCGACACGCAAAAACAAACACCGCGCGCTCTGCTTGAGCGATGCGGTCAAGTGAGAAGCTTGCGGGTCACGCGATTCTTTGTCGCGTTCGACCCGCAAAGTTTTGACTGGTAATCATCCCACCAGAGAGTTTCTGAGGACGTTTCTTCCATGCATATAGCAGTGATCGGCACCGGCTATGTGGGCCTGGTCACCGGCGCCTGTTTTGCGGAGTTTGGCGTCGATGTTACGTGTGTCGATGTTGACGAGGAAAAGATTGCGCGGCTCAATGGCGGGCACATGCCGATCTATGAACCTGGTCTCGAGCAGTTGGTTGCAAAAAACACGCAATCTGGCCGGCTACACTTTACTACCGATATCAAACAAGCTGTCGAGCAAGCACTCGTTATCTTCCTCGCTGTCGGGACGCCTCCCGGACTAGACGGCTCGCCCGACTTGAGTTTCGTTGAAGCTGCGGCCCGATCGGTGGCCAACCATATGAATGGCTATAAGGTTATTGTCACCAAGTCTACTGTTCCTATTGGCACGGGAGAATACCTTCGTAAACTCATACGTGAGCATCAGAAATTGCGCGCTAATTTTGGTGTCGTGTCTAATCCTGAGTTTCTTCGCGAAGGTGCGGCGATTAATGATTTCATGCGACCGGATCGCGTCGTAATCGGCAGCGCCGATGAGGAAGCGATCGCCATTATGAAGGACCTTTATCGGCCGCTTTACTTGATCGAAGCTCCGTTCGTCATTACCTCGCTGGAAGCTGCTGAGCTAACGAAGTATGCCGCTAATGCTTTTCTCGCAACAAAGATATCGTTTATCAACGAGATTGCTAATTTGTGCGAGAGTATCGGCTGTGATGTTCACGACGTGGCCCGGGCAATTGGCATGGACGGGCGCATCGGCAGCAAGTTTCTGCATCCTGGCCCGGGGTTTGGCGGCTCTTGTTTTCCAAAAGACACACAAGCGCTGGCGAGTGTTGCGCGACAGTTTGGTCGCGAGTCGCTAATCGTCGACGCTGCGATTGAAGTGAACCGCCGGCAGCGAAATGCCATGTTACCCAAGATCGAAAAGCTTGTCGGCCCGTTAGAGGGAAAAACTATTGCCGTTCTTGGTCTGGCGTTCAAACCGGAGACTGACGACATGCGTGAGGCACCCGCGGTCGAGATCATTCGCGGCCTCCTGCTAGAAGGCGCAGAAATACGAGCTTACGATCCCGTTGCCATGACTGAAGCGGCCAAACTACTGCCCGAGATTAGCTACGCGGAAGATGAATACACCGCTGTACAGGATGCCGACGCGCTGGTCTTCGTCACCGAATGGAACCAGTTCCGGGCACTCGATATGACCAGGGTTCGCGATCTGATGAGGTCGCCAAAAATCGCCGATCTACGCAACATTTACGACCCGGAGAATATGCGCGAACTGGGCTTCGATTACGTTGGCGTGGGAAGATAATTCGAGTTCATATGTCTTTATCAGGAATAGCGGTTGTGACGGGAGGTGCCGGCTTCATCGGTTCCCATATCGCCTCCGCCCTCGTAGCCGGCGGAGCAAGGGTGCGAATCATTGACGATCTTTCCACCGGCTACCTGGAAAACGTCGCCGAGATTAAAGGTGACATCGACTTTGTCCAGGCGAGCCTAACCAACGCGCCCGAAGTCAAGCGCACTCTTGAAAGTGCCGAAGTTGTCTTCCATGAAGCCGCAATACCCTCTGTCCCTCGGTCCGTTGAAGATCCTCGCAAAACACATGTCGCGTGTGTAGAAGCTACTTTCACGTTGCTGGAAGCAGCTCGCGAACAAAAAGTGAGGCGGCTCGTCTATGCTGCTTCGAGTTCGGCGTATGGAGATCAGCCGACGCTGCCGAAAACCGAAGACATGCTTCCGGAACCGTTGTCGCCATACGCCGTTGCAAAACTGATCGGCGAGTATTATTGTCAGGTCTTCACGCGGGTTTATGCGCTGGAGACTATATCGTTACGATACTTCAACGTTTTTGGTCCGCGGCAGGATCCAAGTTCACCTTATTCCGGGGTCATTTCGCGATTCATTAGCGCGCTCCTCAGTAATGAAAGGCCAGTAATTTTTGGAGATGGTGAGCAGTCGCGGGATTTCACCTACATTCGAAATGTAGTTGACGCAAACCTGAAAGCTGCCCAGACAACGCGAGGAATTGGCAAGATCATCAACATCGCCAATGGTGAGCGTGTCACCCTTAATCAACTGCTGACCGAAATTAAGAATTTGACGGGGAAGACTTCAGTAGAGGCCGACTATCAGGATCTACGAGCCGGCGATGTTCGTCACAGCCTCGCAGACATTTCCCGTGCTCGTGAGTACCTGGAATTCAAACCAATAGTGGGGCTGCGTGAGGGCCTGGAACTGACGATCGATTGGTGGAAACAGAGTCGCTTCGCGAAAAATGTTCCCAACCAAAGCTAAGCCCTCGAGCTGGCACTTTTCCCTTCGACCAATTCCCGCAAGCTTGCAACGTACGGCGCCCTGGCAATGCCCTTGTCCGTAATTATTGCGGCAATCAGATCGTTTGGGGTGACGTCGAAGGCCGGATTCTGAACATCGATTCCGGCCGGGCCAAGCTGCTGGTCGCCGATGTGAGTGACCTCCCTGGGGTCCCGCTCTTCGATAGGAATGTGCTCTCCTGACGGTATCGAAAGATCGAGTGTCGTGACCGGCGCAGCCACATAAAATGGAATGTTATGCCGGTGTGCCAGCACTGCTACCATGTACGTGCCGATCTTGTTTGCTGCGTCACCATTTGCCGCGATCCGATCTGCGCCCACAACGACGGCATCAATCTTTCCACTCTTCATGACGTGACCGGCCATGTTGTCGGTGATCACGGTCACAGGAATATTGTCTTTCGCCAACTCCCAGGCAGTTAGCCTGAGACCCTGCAGAAAGGGTCTGGTTTCGTCGGCGATTACTGCGACACGTTTTCCGGCATCGCGTGCCCCGCGTATCACGCCAAGGGCGGTACCGTAGTCACCGCCCGTTGCCAGGGCGCCGGCATTACAGTGAGTCAGAACCGTAGCGCCGTCGCGAATCAGTGCCGCACCATAAGCGCCAATCGCCCGATTTGCTTCTATGTCCTCGGCAAAGATTTGGAGGGCCTCTTCGATGAGGCTGCCCTTAATCTCTTCCACATTTGCTGTGACTTTCTTTTCCTCGTTCAGGCGGTCGCGCATGCGCTTGATGGCCCAGAAGAGATTCACTGCTGTGGGACGCGTTTTAGCCATCACGTCGCACATGTAAGCAAAATCGTCTTCCAGATCTGCGACCGAAGTGCCGACAGACTGGCGGGCGCCGAGAGCTAGTCCCATCGCCGCTGAGATTCCAATGGCGGGCGCGCCGCGCACGACCATCTTCTTAATTGCTTCGGCTACCTCTTCGTAGGATCGGAGCAGCAGATACTTCTCTTGCTGGGGCAGGAGACGCTGGTCCAGCATACGAACGCCGTCTTTGGTCCACTCGACTGTTTTGATCATCTAAGTTGTTGGTACTTTCTGGAGGTGTAACAACGAACTGATCTTACTGGATGTTATCCAGAAAATCGAGGAGTAGGGGAACAGCCAGCGAGTCAAAAACTTGCCGGTCGATGGAGAACATGCGTGCTTTAGAAAACTAACTCAAGCGAAGATTCGCCTCTGCCGCCCGATGCGCGGCCTTGTCTGGTGTAATACTTGGAAAATAGCAGCTCCGGACAAACTTGCTTTTTAGCTACGGCTTTGCCGCCCGATGTGCGGCGGTGGCTTGCCTCGCCGATCACTTGTCGGAAACGATTGGGCTGCGCCCTTCGTTCTGTTTCGTGGCGGGGAAAGAATCAGGACGTAACGGTACCGTGTATAGCTCCTTATCTGCGAGCGAATCGGAGCCACCGCTGCAACATCGGCAAAGTCGCAAAGCCGCAAATCCTTTCCTCATACTACCGACAGATTTTTGTTGCACTAAATTGCTAAATCATCATTGTTCCTTGTTACCTACCGTGATAGTATCCGCGGCGCTCACAGACGCGGAATTCCTGAATTTCTGTTTACACCTCGCTGTCTTACAAGTTCCTCGTCTTCTTGAAGCATCAATAAGTTGATAGTGGCGCGGTCTTATTGTGCGGCGCGCGCCCTTCTTGAAGTAGGGAAACCGTTTTCCGAAGCCCGTGGCCTTCCTTTTCCCCGGCGCAAGTGCAAGAAATCCGGCGCCTTTATTTTGTATTCCCGGCAGAGGAGTCACCATCTCACGCATGGTCTACCTCGCACACACAGAAAACGAACGCGGCATTTCCAACGCACTCAAGGACCATCTGACGAGCGTGGGCGAGCTTGCGGC
>DATEUF010000130.1:0-7164 GCA_035283325.1 Pyrinomonadaceae bacterium
AGCCAGGGCCACCAAACCAAAAGCTTCTGGACCCAGCAGGCGCGAAAGGACGATGAAGGTGAGGGTGGTAATGGCCGCCCTGCCCCACTTTTGGATGACTGACCAAACGATTCCTTTAGCTGCTTTTTCTCGTAAACTCATTCGTTTAAAATCACTCTTCTACTGATACAGTATAAGCGTCGGCAAACCAGAACACTTCTATCAGCCGCTTGGGAAGCGATCGGTCATCACCCTGCTCAATTCCTGCATCCACCGGTCAATGTGGGTGGCGTCCTCGTTTGACCACCAGCCAAGCCACCACAGGGCCCGATCAAGAGCCACATAACCGAGATCCTGGCAAAATTCCGCCCAACTCATTTGCAGTCCCGTTTCCGCATGATACTCGTCGAAATAAGCTTGCCACATCGCCTGTTTCTGCTCCGCGGTCCACTGGCCGGCGCTGATGCTCACCAGATCGACATAGCCGGGTCCAATCGCAGCCGTTTCCCAGTCGATCACAGCAATTGGCTCTTCTAGGTTGGCCGCGCGGATCAAAACATTCTCGCCGAAGAACTCCCCGTGGATAAGATGCCGGGGTAACGCAACTAGGTGATCTAAAATGCCTTCGTAATCGTCGAGCGCCTGGCGGACAACCCGCTGCTGTTCGACATTGAATTTTGAGAAGTTTTGCTCAAGTCGCTCTGCACAGCAGCGGTAAAGGTCCTGATCGAAATGGATTAGAAAATCGGCCTCTGTAACTAGGAGTTCGCGCACAGCAGCGTGAAACCGAGCCGCCCACCGCGCAGCCTCAACCCAGAGCTGAAAATCTCCCGATAGGCTCAGCCGTTCGGGGCCAACATGTTCCAGAAAAAGCCAGAAACTGCCGTGCTGCGGCTCCCAGCGAAAGGCGTAAAGCTGCGGCGTACCCAAACGCAATTGGGGCAGGATATTCCGGTACATCTGTAATTCACGATAACTTCGGTCCAGTTCTGGCTTGCGACGAAGGCTTTGAGCAACATCGAGTTGATGCAAAGGGTTCAGATCCTTAAAAAATACCTCTAACCATTCGTCATCATTCACGAGTACTCGCAGACGCTCTGTCGAAAAACTTGAGCTGTCGAAAAAAGGTTCACGATGTATCTCACGAATAATGACAGATTGGCCTCGTAACTCCGATAGCCCCGCTGCCAAAGTTTCGATCATCATGCAAGTCAGCTCATCGTTATCCATACTTACTCCGTCATTACTATCGTGGAGACTTGCTTAACATAGAATTTTTCGGCCAAGCTACTCTCCTAAGCCTACCGCTCGGATTACTTCGGCAAGCCGAGATTCATAAACTTCTATTTTGCTCATGGGCTCCTGCACCCATTCATATGCAAGACTTTGGGCTATCCAGTTGATAGCATCAATTAGTCGGAGCAATGTGCCGAAATTCGCGAGGCGCTTGAGGGCATGGATCTCTACATCAGGCCAGTAATTTCGTACCACTGCCCAGTAAGTAGCAATATCAGGATTCGCGCTGAACCGCGTCGATAACGGCGGCGATTGTGCTAAATCAGTGATCATAACTCCGTAGCCTGCATTTTCCCAGTCAAAGGGGAGAAGAGCCATGCCAGCTTTATTGCTACGGACGACCATATTCTTTGCCACAAAATCACCGTGAACCAGGGTTCGCGGAATGCTATGAGAAAGCCTATTAACCTCACCCCAGTGTGATTCTAGTAACTCGAATTGGGAGAGAACGGACCTTAGTGTTGTGAGGTCGTCAAGATTCAGCTTGGAATTGTTAAGGCCTTGTATGATTGTGTCAGATGCCGATCGTAGCTGCCTTAGATAATACGCTGGCCCTCGATCAGGCAGCCGTACAGTACCAACTTTATCCGCTGCAGAGGTATGCATAGTCGCCAACCACCGCGCGGCTAATGTGCGATGCTCCTCGATGCAAGGCGAGAATTCATCGCCGTACGCATCTTCAAGGAATAGCCAGCAGAACTCACCCTCCGGTTCCTCGATATATCCGTAGTAGTGTAAAGTGGGCATAGGCAAGTACGGCAGGATCTCTTCGTAAATGGCACGTTCCACGGTGGCTGTGGTTCGTTTGCACCGTTTGCCAATAATACTACTGCCCGCCGTCCCAACGCCTTCAAGCCGGTATATGGCTGACTTATCGTGCTCCTTTAGGATAACAATCGCCTCGGGCTCAACGCGACTCGAGCCGAGTTCATGCCAGGCTTTGATGGCCGGATGTTCACGTAAATCGGTCAATATGACCTCGCTGGTGACTTCTCTAGACATTGACTCTTTCCCCGAGGATAGTTGCTTCAAATCCTCCCGACGCGAGTACGTCCTTGACGACTGTTGATACGTCCGATGTCACATCAACGAGTTGCCCATCTTCGAGTACTAGCAGCACATCACAGTTCTCCAGCGTGCTCAGACGGTGGGCGATCATAAAAGTGGTCCGGCCATGAATGAGACGTTCCATCGCTTCCATGATCCCAGTCTCGGTAGCCATATCAACCGAACTGGTCGGCTCGTCGAGGATGAGAATGGGTGCATTTTTCAGGAAAGCGCGCGCTAGCGCGATGCGCTGACGTTCCCCTCCTGAAAATCGCATGCCACGTTCACCAACGAGAGTGTCATACCCATCTGGGAGGCCGACAATGAACTCGTGAGCGTTGGCCGCCTTTGCGGCTTTTATGATCTTCTTTTTCCCGGCATCGGGACGTGCATAGGCGATGTTCTCAGCGATGCTGGTCGAGAACAAAACAGGTTCCTGGAGAACAATCGAGAACTGGTTGCGCAGGTCGGTCAGTTTGTAGTTGCGCAGATCGACGCCGTCCAGAAAGATCTGGCCGGTGGTAGGATCATAGAAGCGAGTCAACAGGCTCACAAGGGTCGTCTTACCAGCGCCGGTTTTCCCGGCAATGCCGACGCGAGTCCCGGCAGGGACATTAAAGGAAATGTCTGCTAGAACAGATTGAGCGCCGTCGTAGCTAAAGGAAACATTGCGCAACTCCACGGTGCCCCTGGCGCGAGGAATAGACTGGGCATCCGGTTTTTCAAAGACATCCGTGGCCTCGTCAAGGAGGGCAAAGACTCGTTCAGCACTGGCCAAGTGTGACTGCAAAGAGGCTATCTTTCTGCTGATGGTTTTCAAGGGGCTATAGAGTTGCGATATGTAACCCATCACTAAAAGTAATTCGCCCAAAGTAAGGGCGCCTGCCTGTGCGTTACGAACGCCGATAAAGAGGACAGCAGCCGTCCCGATCGCGGTGGTCAGACCAAGTAGGAGACTGAGGCCACCTTCGGTGAGAGACAAGCTGATGCGAGCCCGCACGCCTTCGTCGGAGCGGAACACAAATCGCTCCTGTTCACGATCCTCCTGTCCGAATGCCTTCACGACGCGGAGGGCGGTCAGCACCTCCTGTACCACTGACAAGGCGGCGCTCTCAAGCTTCTTCACCTGGCGCGACTGGTGGCGCAGCTGCCGGCGATAGATCCTGGCAACCGTGAAAAGGACAGGTGACACGGCCAGGGCGACCAATGCCAGTTGCCAATCGAGCCGAAAGATGATGTAAAGCATTGAAACGAGGGTGAAACTCGCCGTGATGAACGGAATGACACTGTCGATGGCGATGTACTGGATGGCAGAAGTGTCGTATTGGATGCGGTAAGTCGAGTCAGACGTACCTTTCAAGTCATGGTAAGAGAGCGAGAGTCGTTGGACGTGGCGGAAGAGCCGGGCGCGAAAGTCCAAAACTAGCTTCTCGGCCGTATAAGTTCGCAACAGCGAATTGCCAAGCTCCTGGAGTTGGCCAAGAATGGCGATGGCAACCAACATGCTGGTTGCGAAAACTAACATAGCGGTGCTGGAATACGGGATGGTTACCGGCAGAAAGGTATTGAGGAATTCTGGGAGTGGCTCAGAACCTAAAACGCTGTCGACGGCAATTTTCAGCGGCAACGGTGTGAGCAGAGTAAGAGGCGTTGAGAGCAAACTCAGCAAGAAGATACCCCCAATATAAAGCCAATATGGCCGTGCTTGGCCTAGGAGTCGTCGGAAAAGAGTAAGATCCGTGTAACGTTTAGTAGTTATTGTTCCTCTCCTTTCTCCAGTTGTTTGATTCCTTGCAAGAAGGAAGCCATAGCCGCAGCACTATCTCTGAACACACGTATCGCGAACAGCCCGGCTATTAGACCGAGTAGTGTAGAGGCTAGCGATGCCTGATTAAGGGCTGCCGCCAAAGAAATGATAGTAAGGAGGACCATAAGCACTAATCCCACGAGAGCGTACCTGGGCCACGAGCGAAATCGGACCAGTTGTTTGCCGCCTCCGTGCTCTTCAATAGCCATCTGGGTGCGGACAGCGCCGAATAATCCGCCCCGAATCTCTAGGTCCCAGCGATCAAAATCTCCCCCTCTGCTGACGACCGCACCCTGGTCGCGAAGCGTGGCTTCGATCGCCTCAAGCCTCGTTTCCAGGGCCTGCCAACGCTCGCTCCAAATCAAGTAGTTGCGCGGGCGGGGAAAGGCAAAGTCGGGCGGGCTACGCCGTCGCCAGGGGGTCAGGCCATAATGCAAGCGTCCCCAAAGACGGGCTAATGGCTGGAGCAGGTGCAGCAATGCAATCAATGACCGTAACTTCAATTGATCGATAAAGGATTGAGGCCTGGTAGCAAATTTAGCCTGGGCCGCTCGTTGACCAGCTTGGATCAGAGATATTCCGATTGTAACCATCAGAAACGGTAGGGCCAGTAGTAAAGGCGACGACTGGATACCTAAAAAAGAAAGCCCAAGCAGCATTGCGATAAGCAAATACCATTCTGGCATCGCGGCTAGCGATAGTAGTGTGTGTGGAGCAGTGTCGTAGACCGACTGGAAGAGTCGACTGCCCCACACCCCGTAATATATCCGCCAGCTTCGAAACAATGCGGTTGGGGTTAGCCCATCATTATATAAGCGTCCCCGCCAAATCAGGTGACCAACCGTGTTATATTTCTCCGGCCATTTCATTTCCAGCAGAGCTTCTGCTTTACCATAGTTGAGCTGTTGTTTCCAATATGCTTTGACTGAACTACGACGATGGTGCCATACCATCGCCGCCGGATTGAAACCCAAAGTCCAGCCGCGCCGTTGTAGACTCCAACAGATATCGACATCATCGCCAGCGATGCGAAACTGGGGATCAAACCCCCCAACTGCCTGGAGAGCAGTTTTGCGAAAAGCCATATTGCAGCCGGGAATATGCTCCGCTATCTGATCGGTAAGTAGTATATGTGTAGGATTTCCGGGTGAATTACCGATACATTCCGCAATCCATCCATCTTCAGGGATTGTAATATTTGGGCCGCCTACAGCGACAAAATAAGTGTTTAGGAAAGTGGCAGCGAGATAGGTTAGCCAATGCGGATCGGGACGGGCATCGTCATCAATATAGGCGATGATCTCACCTGAGGCTTCTTCCAGGCCAATATTACGGGCATTACTTAGCCCCCGATTTTCAGTGCTGATGACCCGAAAACCATAAGCGCTGGCAATAGCGGCTGTTTTATCACTAGAACCATCGTCAACGATGAGCACTTCATAATTGGGATAATCTAATTGACTCAAACCCTCACAACAGTCCCCGATCGTTCGACATCCATTATAACTGCAAACAATTACCGAAATTTCAGGCCAAATTGTATCCGCGGGAAAGGGGGCTTCAGCATAAACTCGGCCAACGATGCTTAAGGCTCGCTTTGGACTCCGGTCTCGTCTTATGAGACCAAAATCCCAATCTTCGATGTCATGGCCACCTCGATGCCACTCGTCAGTCCAGGCGAAAACAAAGATGCCAGCACATCCGCCGGCAAACGCGGTACGGATCTGCCAATCTAATGTACTGGCCTGAACTTCTTCGCCGTTACGCTGGCTATCCAGGCCAATTTCGGCCATAATCAGGGGTTTGTTGCCAGCAAGGTTCTGGAGACGGGCCAGGTAGGCCTCGAGCGGCTCTTGCGACTCGAGATAGACATTGAAACAGACAAAATCCACAAATGGTAGCTGTAAGTACTCAGTTGTCGGGTAATTTACATAAGTCACCAGGCCATCAGGGTCTTCAGCTTTGGCTGCCCAGTAGAGTCGCTCAAGAAAACGCTCTATCCGACGGCGCCCGTACCAACGCACAATCGAAGCTGGAATCTCATTTCCGATGGTGTAGCAGAGGATAGCGGGGTGACCGGCACAGGCCCGCACTCCGGCGCGCACCCGCTCCTCGATGGATTGGGCACGTTTCTTGTCGTCCAGGAAAGTGATATGCTGTTCCCACGGCAGGCCGACCATAACGCGCAGACCGTGCTGCTGGGCAACGTCCAACAGCCAACGAGGCGGTACGGTGTACGTCCGGACTGTATTCACGCCGTTTTCCGCCATGAGGGCAAAGTCGCGCGCGACAACTTCCGGGTTGTGGTACTCACAGCCATCCTCATCCGGACGAAATGGTCCGTAAGTTACGCCACAAACAAACAACTTCTCATCGCCGACGAAGATAAATTTCCCTCTCACACATGGCCTGACACTGGTGGTGGAGGGCAACACCGGGGGTCGCACCAGATTGGTTATAGCTTGGCGCACAGATTCCTCTTGACAATCACCAGTTTTTTTCGTCATTGACCTAAACAACCGTGACCCCCCTTCGATAGAGATAAATCAAGGGCTTATAGAGCAGATATTGCTTCAGGCGGGAGAGGGTTAAATTCCAGTTATTAAAATTATTGTCCCTGGTTTCCTGGTAATCCGCCACATCTGCCTCGAGTGAAGGGCCGTATTCGCGCTGGAAAGTTGGGTAGATCTCTTGTTTGACATGATCATAAAGCTCCAGGTCAGCCTGGTTGGCCTCGATGAGCATCTGCCGAGTTCTATCGTTAGAGAGAAGGTCTTTTGCCAGAGTATTGCTGTTAGCCACGTTTACGCGCCGATACGAGATGTTCAAATTGTTGGCGATTCGTGTTTTCAACAACAACATCGATTCATCAAATCGCTCGGTCAAGCCCACAAAAATATTCTTCTCTTGAATGATGCGGATAGCTTCATTAACATCCGCCACACCCGCGATCATCTTTGTTTGATGATTGCGCGGCCAATCCTTTTGAATCCATTCTTCAAAAATAAGGTGTTTCTTCCCCCGATATTGCACAT
>DATEUF010000131.1:0-16961 GCA_035283325.1 Pyrinomonadaceae bacterium
CATGATCCGCAGCAGGTATTCAGACTTTGGTTCCCTGATTCCATCCACGAAGCGGATGGTCACCTCCATCACCAGTTCATAGACCGCCGGGCCGTCCGAGTCGATGCGTTTGATCTCTTCCTCGGTGACCCCCGGCATTGCGGGGGCGTCCTCGAAGAGGTCGTGAATCACCGCCGCCTTGAGCAGCACGGGATCGATGATCTTGTAGTCGAGCAGGATGCCCATCGTGCTGATCTGGTGCCGGAACATGTTGCTTCCTGCCCTGCGCTTCACTCCAATCAGGGCCATCGCCTTGACGATGTACGGCGCCAAGGTGACGTTCGCCAGGTGTTGTTCGAGGTTTTCCATTTTCGGAACCGCTACCTAGAGTTTATATGCCGGGACGGTTCGGCGGAACAAGCGAGAGAGCATCACATTCAATAGGAGGCCAGATACTGAGGGAGAAAGTCTACCGCCAGCAGGTGGAAGAACCTTCAAGAGTGGGATCCGCGACATGCTGACGGCGCTGCTGCACCGCCTTCGCGGTTGTGATACTCACGTCATTAGCTCTCACTAAGGCTTTTATGGTGGCTCTTAGCCGGAACCAAATCGCCTGACTTACAAATTGGACGTCAATGGTGCGATGCTCGGGTTCTTTTCACGATGTTGATGGCATGTGGGCGCTGATGGCGGGGAACCATCTTTTCATTGATGGACTCGGAAACTCAGTTACCGGACTTGAGGCGATGCGGAAGGCATGGCAAGCCTACTTTGCAATGGTTCCGGATTACTGGATCAGAGTAGAACGCCAGATCTACCAAGATTCCGTTGTCGCCATGTTTGGGAAAGCAGGAGGAACCCTTGCAAGTGACGGCCGGCTTGACAGGGCCAACCAATGGGAGATACCAGCAGCTTGGCAGGCCATTGTCAGTGGCGGTGGTGTTGGCAGGTTTTCGCAGATAACGAACCTGTCAGGAAGATCCTAGACGAGTTGGCCAAGGCGGCTACACAGCGGGACCAGTCCGATAATGTTGAACCAGAGAGGCACGGCTAATGGGGGCGCTTACATCGGCTTCAATCTTGATCGAAGACACTACGCACCTTGTGAAAGCAGAAGGCACGGATACACCTACGCGCGAGCCGAGTTGTTCACTCCTCCTGTGCTTATGGCCCACCGCCAAGACGCCGTCACCTCAGCGCTTGGCAGCGGCGGCGCTTGCGCCCTTCGCTTTGTAATTTACCTTGACGAAGAAACTCTTCCCCGGGGGTAGTAATTCTACGTCAAACTTCATGTAAGCCTTTTTTTCCGACTCATCTGTAATCACAACCTCGGTGATCTCTTTGTCGCTGTGGTGCACTTTATGGCTGCCATCTGAGCCGGTGCCATATGTGAATCCTTTATCGCACTCTATCGTGATAGAGTTGCCGCCACCGATTTTGACGCTTCCGTTTGCCATAGGTCTCCTTTCGATATTAAGGCTGGACTACTTACTTTCCAGCGAGCGCTTCGTTGAGTTGTTTGCGAAAGTCCTGAACGTCTGGCCTTGTTAGATAGCCCTTGTAACTTTCGGTTCCCCATTTCTGTTCAAGCTTTGAAAGTGCACTAGCCGCCTGCGATGCGCATTCGCGGGCCTTCCCTACATCGGTTCCGCGCTGGCTGGCACGTGCCGCAACAAGCCAGGCGCGCCATTCTGATTCCAGTTGTCCGGTGCGTAGGAAGATCTCTTGTGCTCTTAGCGCATTCGTCGACGCCGCTTGCTGGTCACCACTCTGCTGCATTGCCTCCGATAGTGCCAGCAGTGATTTCGAGACGTACCAGGGATCGTGCAAGCCGGTCGCCATCGCAAGAGCTTCCTCACACATCCGTCGTCCTTCACGCCTTGCTCCGGATAAAGACTGCGCCAATCCAAGCAAACACCTCGCCTCAATTGCGTTGCCAACCTGCGTGCCGGCCAGAGTGAGAGCTTTTCTGCTTTTTACAATCGCAGTTGAGAAATCCCGTTTGCTGAGTGCAAGATTGGCGTCGACTATACAGAGCCAGGTCATCAACGCCTTATTATCACTACCGGAACGTTCCGCCACGGCGGATGCCTGTGCAAGCGGTTCGCGCGCCTCTTCGTAGCGTCCCAGATGCCAGAGCGCGTTACCGCGCAAGGCTAAGTTGAATCCGATCATTTCTTGAAGGCCCAGGGATTGGGCGAGCGCGTAACTCTCCTCGAAGTGAGGAAGCGCTTCCGTGTATCGTTCCAGCAGCGCAAGCACATTACCGATGTCTTGATGTGCGAAACATCCCACCGACTTGTCACCGGTCTCTTCGGCAAAGCGAAGTTGTTGCTCGGCTGTCCGAATCGCGGCATCATAATCGCCTCTCATTCGGTATGCGCGCCCAAGGAGTATCAGCCCTAGTGAAGTCTCCTTGCGATAGCCCCCCTGTTGATAAAAGGCGAGTGCCGGCTGTAGATATTGTAAAGCTTCTTCCGCATGTCCCTGCTGCACGTTGGCACTTCCCAACATGAATTGCGCCCGAGCTTCGTTTCGACGCATCTTGAATCTTTGCGCGACCGCAAGTGACTGATTGTAGTATTTCTCAGCCTCAGCGTAATCGCCTCTATCGCCAAAGGTAATGCCAAGGTCAGTAAGTCCGCGCGCGGTTAAGTTCTCCATCCCATTATTTTGTGCCAATCCAACCGCTTCACTGGCGTATTGCTTTGCCTTCTCTGATTCGCCCGCGTTAGAAAGTGTGAAGGCCAACTGCAAGAGCGTCTTGATCTGCAGCGATTGATTGCCAGCAGCTCGCCCAATATCGAGCGCTTGCTGTAACTGGGCGCGCGCCTCATTGACCTCAGCGGTGAGCGAACCACGCTGGTAGTGAACCTCCGCTTTACCTTCGAAATTGCCCAGAGCCTCATAAAGCGCCTCGGCTTTATTGAAGGCTAAGTTGGCGCTGGCGGTGTCTTGCCTACGACTGTCGAGAACCCCGAATCGCAGGTAAGCAGTCGCGTATTGTGAGTTCAGGTTCATTGCCTTGATGTAATTCTCGATGGCCCTGTCAGTCTCGTCGTTCTTTTCGTAAGTACGACCCAGATCCACATAAACCTGCGGATCGCTGGGCGACAGCCGCGCGATCTCACCGTACGCTTTGATTGCGTTAGGAAAGTCCCGGATGACTGTGGCGTTGATGGCGTCGAAATAGAGACTTTCGATACGCGGCAGCAACGAGCGATCAGGCACAAGCGAGCTGACACGCAGCATCTCGTCTTTCGCTTTGTCTGTGTAATCAATCTCGGTCCAGGCCTCTGCAAGACGAGCGTGGGCCAGCGCAAATTTCTCGTCAACAACGATTGCTTGCTCCAGCGCCTTGCTCGCCTGATAGTAAGCACCGTTGCGCAGCGCATCCATTCCCTTGTTGTACCAATCCAACGCCACAGCAGCAGGCTTGTAAGGTGTGGGTCGCCGCCAGTGAATAATGCCCCAGATGCCGGTTGCGGTCAGCGCAATCGCCATCGTGAACGTGAGGAGCGAGAGACGCGGACGGCGAAGACTTTTGCTTAGCGTAGTTAATGCGCCACTGGGAATGGCCCGGAAATGAGAGGTCGATCCAGGTACTAGTCGCGGCGTGCGGTAGCCGTTAGTGCTCAGCGTTACGAGAACAGCTCTAAGATCTTTTAGCATCTCTTCCGCCGACTGGTAGCGCAACTCGACCTTCTTCTCAAGAGCCTTCATTGTTATGCGATCGAGTTCGGCTGAAACACGTGGGTTTATCTTTGACGGTGGCGGCGGATTCACATGAATTACCTGGGCCCCGATCTCAATAACGCTCGAACCCGAGAACGCTGCTTGTCCAGCAAGGCATTCGTATAGCAAGGCCCCTAGGGAAAATAGATCACTGCGCCCATCAACCGGTTTCCCAGTTGCCTGTTCCGGTGAGAGATAAAGCGGTGTGCCAACTACTACGTCACTGCGGGTGCGCGTTGTAAAGAGCGTCGCCGCGTCAGGATCAGCGCTATAGGCCGGCTCTTCATAGAGTTTCTTGGCCAGTCCGAAGTCGAGAACCTTGACCTGCCCCTGCTCAGTTACCACTACGTTTGAAGGTTTCACGTCGCGGTGGACGATACCGTGTCGATGTGCCTCCCCGAGGGCTTCGGCAACCGCGGCCACGGTCTCCACCGCCCGCGCAGTCGTCAATCGATTCTCGCGCAGTAGCTCGCTAAGGGGAACTCCTTTTACCAGCTCCATTACGATGTAAGGTTGGTGCTCAGGTGTTTCACCGTAATCGAATACAGTTGCAATGTTCGGATGACTGATTGCCGAAACGGCCCGGGCTTCACGCAAAAACCTCGCACGGTAATGGTGATCAGGGGAGCTTAGGAATTTCATCGCCACACGTCGAGCCAGTTGAGTATCCTCTGCGCTGTAAACGACGCCCATGCCACCCTCACCCAGTTTTTCGAGAATGCGGTAATGGGAGATAGTGCGGCCGATCATGTTCCGGGCACCTTTGAAAGGCGAGACGGGAAAAAATGATGAAAAGGAGCGAGCAGCTAAACCGAAATAATCGCTTCAAGCAGGTATTCTGATTAGCGGCATTCTGCTCCAAAGCCGGAGATAATTCAAGTGATCTTCCGAGGAGGGTGACCTGTCAAATTAGAACATGATTTTTCCGGCGAAATTAGCAAATAAAACGTCCGCTTTGAGCAATGTGGTCCGGGTTTCGTCAGAGGATTGCAGGCATGAAGCAGATGACGCAGTCCGCAGTGGAGAGCGATGAATCTACAGGACGGAATGTTACGGGCAATGGTCAGTTGGATGCTATCAGGTAGCTGGGATCCTGGGGATCAATCACCCAAACGAATACATCATTGTGTAGAGGCTCGGGAAAATCGGGCATTCTTAAACGAGCATCAGCATCAGGCGGCTTCAGCTCAGCTGAGTATTCTGGGATCGTGAGTTATACGACGCTCAGAATGGTTTCCGCCGCGATGCGGTAGCAATCAATTTTTGACAACGGTTCCCAATCAAATCGAGCAGGGTTCTGAATGAGCGTTACCTGGGGTTGAGAAGCGCAGTTGAACGCGACGTACAGCCAGTAGTCATCGCCCAAGCGTTGCGCCGTTTTGTATTCGTTTGCGGTAAGCGCTATCTCACCAACCGCAGCACGCCCCTTTACCTCGATGAACCGCGTCTCAATTCTTTCTCGTGAAATATCGGAGACCATCCGCCGCGAGATCAGATCAAAGCCACAAGTGTCGCTCTCTACACTTTCGACCTTACAGCCTCGCGCTTCCTCAAAAGCAATCGCCGCCTGAACCGCGATTCGTTCGATGGCAGCGAATCTCAGATCAGCCTGAGCCTCTTGTTCGCCAGACGGCCGAGTCACGGTGTAGCCGACGGCCTTGTACGCTTTCAAGCGCTTTTCGTACATGCGATTCAGTACTGGCACCGAAGCATCGACGTAGTCGTACACTCGAACTATGTGTTTGTTCTCATGAAGCCGATGCAGCCGCCCAACGTATTGCTGCAAAGTTCCACGCCACGAGATGGGCATAGCAAGGAACAGCGTATCCAGCCGAGCGTCGTCGAAACCTTCTCCAATGTAACGACCTGTGGCGATAATGACTCGTTGCTGGTCTTCCGGAACTGCTTTGATCTCCGACGCAAGCGCGTCACGTTGTTTCTTGCCCATTCCACCCTTCATCACAAAAACGTTGGGCACATGTCGCCCCAACCTCTCAAGCAAGAGCTGCAGGTGGTTCGTACGCTCCGTAAGCAAGAGCGGGAATCGCCCGTCTTCGATTGCGCCCACCACATCGGCGACGATAAGGTCCGTCCGCCGCTCATCATTGACGAGCGCTGTGTAGATCTCCTGTATGCCGATGCCATTCCATTCAGAAGGCACTGTGAATTCGGTCAGCTTGGGTATTACCTCGTATTGAAAAGCCGAAGCTGCGGCCTGCTTTTTACTGCTCACATTGAAGCGAATCGGACCGCATTGCATCAGGATGATTGGGTGGTGGCCATCTTTGCGAATTGGAGTCGCCGTCAATCCGACAACGTACCTTGCCTTGACCTTCCTTAGCACTCGTTCGAATGAGAACGCGGAGACGTGATGGCATTCATCCACTATCACCTGGCCGTATTCGGCCACTATGTCCTTCACTTTGCCCTTTCGAATCAGGCTCTGTATGACTGCTACATCGAGTCGTCCGGTTTGTGAGGTCTTTCCGCCCCCAATCTGGCCGATTTCCTTGCTGCTGAGTCCGAGGAAGAGCGCCAATCGCTCCCGCCATTGGTTCATTAAATGACGGCGATGAACTAACACCAGCGTATTCACCTTGCGCATTGCGATCAGCTGAGCAGCAACGGCTGTCTTGCCAAATGCTGTTGGAGCGCAAAGGATTCCGTCATCGCAAGAAGCCAGAGCCTTTGCCGCCTCTGTCTGACTCACACGACGATCACCGTGGAAATCAGCTTGGATAGGAACTCCGGTGAAGCGATGGTCGGTAATGTCGACTGCGATGCTTTGGGTCCGGAACAGGTCGAGCACTTCTTGCAATAAGCCACGAGGCAGAGCGATGTGATGAAGCAAGTCCTCAGCGCAGGCGATGACTCGGGGTTTGCCAAAAGTCGAAAGCCGCATCGCTTGAGTCTTGTAAAACTCCGGATTCTGAAACGCGGCGAGGCGGACCAAGCGATCAAGGAACACATCAGGTAAGTCCCTCTTTTCGATATAAATCAGATTTCCAAGTTTGATTGATACGCTTTGAGGCAACGGCTCCGTTATATCCCTAGCAGCAAGCCGTCCAGAGGGCGGAACGATCCAGGGATCACTGGCTTCATCGTAGTCGGATGCGCTGTGTTTGATGTTAATGACGTCGCAGGCTGGATACATCTTGTGGAGAAGAGCTTGAGTCTCGTCCGGGGCCAATCGTTTAATCGAAGAAAGGAATGCCCACTGGTCGTCGTACGGTCGGAGCCCGTCATCTACGAAAACGCTGTTGCCGTTTTCGCGAGGGCCGTGCTGCAACGGCAACGCAATGAGATTTCCGAATCCGCCTTTGGGCATCGTGTCCTGGCTTGGAAACAAGCGGTCATAGGAATCGAGACCCATCGCGTAACGCTGCTCCATCGTGCGGGTCAAGACGGCGCTCGCGAGCTTTCGTGCCAGTGCCGCCTGGATCGGACTTGTGAAGAATATCCAGACATGGCCTCCATTGCCCGATCGTGAACGTTCAAGCGCCGCAGGCACGCCAGTCTTGTAACACGTCTTCAAGAAGGCGCAAGCATCCGCTTCCCAGCTTCTCTTGTCGAAGTCCACCGCTACGAACCAACAGGTATCATCTTGTACTAAAGGATAGACTCCGATGGTTTGCTTGCCGAGTAGATGATCTCTGATCACTTCCTCGCTTAGAGGGAACAGCTTGCTGTGGCGAAACGACTTCTCCTTGCTACGACCAGCGGAAGCTCGTTGCTCCCAATCGCGAATGCCCGCGGGTGAATACCCAGTCTTACCGCTTCTCCCTTCCCACCTGGTTGCGTACACATCGTCTCTTCCCCGAAACAGACTCCAGAATAGTGCCACTTTGAGTTCTGGCGGAGAGGTAGCCGTTATAGTTGCCGCAGCTTGTGCTTTCTTGTTGTTATCCGTCAAGAACTGCTTAGGCGTCGGAGCACGGATATCTGGTGTTTGACCGACACGAAGCCTGAGCCGGGCGTTTTCCTCGCGCAGACGCCTGCATTCCGCTACCGCCTTTTCGAGTTCCGACTTCAGAATCTCATTGCTGGCCACGCATCAACTCCCCTTGAAAAAGAGCATATTGTCGCGCTACGTGAACGATACCAACAAAAGCCAAGATCCTTCCAAATCGTCCGTTTCACGCACAGATGGTGCATATTAGAAGATCTTCCGTCACAGATGAATCGACTGTGATCAGGCTTCGAGTTGCTTGAGAATCTTTTCAAGATCGTCTGGTAATCCAACCCGACGCTCCAACGATGGCCACAACTCCAAAGCAGTGCACACTGTTTCGTCAGAAAGTGAAACTGTCTCCAGATCATCATGTAGGTACGGACGCTTTCCGCAATTCCAAGCGTCGCACGATCTGCGTCTTCCCGGCCAACATTCCTTCCACGAACATGTTCGACCGATGTACTTGCCTTGAGTATCTGCAAGGAAAATATCCGCGCCTCGATTCATCTGTTGAGCCCTGCCCTTGATCTTCCGGCCCAAACGCGCCAGGGGCTCGAGATCAATATCGTCATCAACCACTACCAGGAAGTCGATGTCTTTAGGATTCTGTTTGTTAGTCGTAATCGAACCAAGAAGCGCAACACGGCGAATTCCGGGGAGCTTCGTTACCGCCGAAACGAACCAAGGCAGGTGGGAAAGCAATTGCTCTCGCATATTAAAAGCAGAATCCTCATGCAGCCGGCGAAGGAAGCAAGGCCTGCTCGGAGCATTCCAATACTTCGCGCGCTAAGTCTCGGGTTACCGAAGGAAAGCATTCGAGGAATTCTTTCAACGAGTAGTCGTTCTCGAGATACTCGAACAAGGTCTTGATCGGCACGCGAGTTCCCTTGAAAACGGGTTCGCCACCAAGAATGTGCGGGTAAATTGTGATTAAGTCGCCGGTATCCATGTCTTGAGTTTAGTCCAGCTCACGCTTCGCCGTAAATCTATGCGTGGGCCGTAGTACACGTGAGAATACGTGCCAGAATCTGGCGACTTGAAATATTACAGAACTTGTAATATTCTCCAAATGTGGAGGTTGAGATGACAGGAAACCACCTAAGGGTAGGGAGGGAGCAAAAGGGCTGGACTCAGGAACAGGCGGCCTCTAGGCTAGGCCTGTCTCAGCCTTACCTTTCTCTGTTGGAGAAAGGGATGCGACGAGTGCCCGAGAAATTGGCTCGCAAAGCCGCGACTGCATTTGGATTGTCTGCGGCAACTCTGCCAGTAGAAACAAGCTGGGAAAGCGTTCAACCCAAGGATGCGAACACTCTCGCTACGGACCTTGCATCTCTAGGATATCCGGGGTTTGCATATCTCAAATCAAAACGCAAAAAGAATCCTGGGGAAGTTTTACTTTCAGCATTAAGTGCCAAATGTCTTGAAAGTCGTGTTGCTGAGGCTTTGCCTTGGCTGTTACTAAGGTATCCTGATCTAGACTGGCAGTCGCTCGTCAGTGCTGCTAAGGTAAGGGATCTTCAAAACAAGCTGGGCTTGGTTACATGCGTAGCACGTAGAGTTGCTGAGAAACGTGGAGAGAACACTAAGGCTGCACTTCTTCGTAAGCAGGAGAAAGCCTTGGAACGGTCGCGACTATTCTTTGAAGATACTTTATGTAACGACTCGCTAACGCAGGCAGAGAGACGTTGGCTCGAAACAAATCGACCTGACGAAGCTAAATACTGGAGAGTCTTGACAGATCTTTCGCCAGAACATCTGAGCTATGCCGTCTAACTTCCCTCCTGAGCCATGGAAATCGTTCTTCACTGAAATAGATGCGTCTCTTGAAGAAGCAGTGGTGTTGCACTGTTTGGGCGGCTTTGTAATGACCATGCTTTACGGGTTAGATCGTCCGACTGCGGATGTGGATATCCTGCCGGTCGGGTCGAACGCTGCAACCGAATCTCTGATAGGCTTGGCCGGTCAAGGGTCCAAACTTCACAAGAAATACAGAGTCTATCTCCAAGTTGTTGGCGTCGCGCAGGTGCCGGTTAACTATGAGGATAGATTGACGGAAATGTTTCCGGGAACGTTTGATCACCTTCGTCTGTTTGCTCTCGACCCATACGATCTCGCGCTTTCGAAAATCGAGCGCAACACGCAACGCGACAGAGATGACGTTAAGCACCTCGCGCGAATTCTGCCCTTAGATCTCAACGTGCTGCAAGAACGCTATCGGAAGGAGCTGCGACCGGATCTGGGCAACCCGAACCGAGAAGATCTAACCCTAAAGCTCTGGATTGAAGTCATTGAAGAAGAGCGCCGGAGCAGCTGAGATAGTTATTAACTGGCACTATGTATCACGACTAGAGGCACACTGGCATGCGACGGGGAGAAATCTTTAGCCTTCAATGGTCTGACCTCGATTTCGAGCGTGGATTGATTCACGTTCGAATTACCAAGAATGGCAAGAACAGGCTGATCCTTGCAACCAGGCTTTCAAGACCGTGACTGTGGATTTCGCCAACGGGCTAACCGTTCCTTACGGCCCTTGCCAATCACACGAACATGAGCGCCAGTACCGATTATCACATCGTCACGCTTGAGCCCAGTCATCCCCGACAAACGCAAACCCGTTTGCACCGCTACTAAGAGAAATGCATGATCGCGGCGGCCGAACCAAGTGTGCTGGTCGGGTGCCGCGAGCAAGCATCAACCTCCACCCGTGAGAGAAACCGTACTAACGTGCGCGTGAAACGCTTGCTTGGAATGGCGAGCACGCGCTGGATCTGGGCGGAATGGGGCTGGCAGCTCGAAAGCCGCGTAGCGGAAGAAGGAGTGGAGCGCGGTCAGGCGCAGATTACGGCTGCGAACGCTCAACCCTCGTTGCTTCTCCAGGTGCTCGAGAAAGGCCACGACCAGCGGAGCGTCAATCTTTTCGAACCTTAGCTTTGAGGGCGGCTTGTGCAACTGTTGCTGCGCAAACTTCAGGAATAGCCGGAAGGTGTCGCGATAGGAACTGATGGTATGCGGGCTGACCTGCCGCTGCTGCATCAGTCGTTGTGTAAAGAAGCGCTCCAGAAGCGGAGCGAAGCCGGTATTGACGGTCATGATCGATCCTCCCATCGTCGCTCCAGCCGCCGCATCGCTTCTCCCATCAACTCAGGCCAGGCGCTCAGATACCAGTAGGTGTCGGCGACATGCACATGGCCCAGATAAGCGGAGAGAATAGGCAAGCGCCGTTCGGTATCCTCGCCAGCGCGGTACCAGTGCAAGAGTGTCTTCACGGCGAATCGATGTCGCAAATGCCGCATGCGGCATTAAAGACATTTATTTGCCGTCCATACCTTACGACGCTGGTATCGAGACGGGGAGGATCTGGATGCCAAACTTCCTCTTCTGGCCACCTACCTCGGGCATCAGCATCTTTCCGGAACTCAGCGTTACCCTTCATCTCACCTCCGAACTTTTCCCGAGATTACCGCACGAGCGGACGCGGCTTTTGGTGACGTCATTCCGCGGAGGAGCGAACCATGAAACCCACCGATTTCTCCGTTCACGTGACAAGCTTCTTGACGCATTATCTGGCAGCGCAGCGGAATGTCAGCCCGAATACCATCAAGGCGTACCGCGATGTGTTTACTCTGCTTCTGCGATTCTGCCGCGATGTGCGGGGAATCGTTCCGGAAAGGCTATGTCTCGCACAGATCGATGTTTCGTTGGTGGAGGCATTCCTGGATTACTTGGAGAGAGAAAGAAAGTCTTCATCACGCACACGAAATCATCGCCTTGCGGCCTTGCACGCATTCTTCCGATATGTTCAGGCTGAAGAACCGGACCGCATGCTTCAGTGTCAAAAAATCCTGCTATTCCACAGCGGAAACACGCTCGCCCCAGGGTCGCCTACCTTTCGAAAGAAGAGTTGGCTGAGATCTTGGCGCAGCCGGACCTCCGAACCGCAGCTGGGCGAAGAGATGCAGTTTTGCTGAGTATCCTTTACGACACTGGAGCGCGCGTTCAGGAGTTGATCGATCTTTCAGTCGGAGACGTGCGATTGGATCCACCCGAATAGCTGCGCCTTCTGGGAAAGGGACGCAAAATGTGCAGAGTGGCATCTCGCTCGACATGATCCGGGACTTCCTCGGTCACGTGGATGTTAAAACAACTCAGATCTACGCGAGGGCAAATCTCGAAATGAAACGAAACGCGCTTGAGAAAATCAGCGAGCCTTCACCAGTCAAAGCGATTCCAGCCTGGCAGCAGAACAAGGATCTTCTTGACTGTGCTACATGTGATCGATGAGGTCTGGCAAATGTCTGGCAAGAATTTACCCCAAGGTCTCAGGTTGAACTCTTGGATCATTTTAGATAAACGTCCAATGTTTCAATCTAAAAAGACGGGCAAGCAGGACCTATTGTAAACACATTATCAACAGCAGACAGGCATGCGCCTTTTAAAAGGTCAAGCGGCGGGCCTGGTTGCCAAGGTCTCGCAGCTTGGCTCGTTACCCAATGGCTCAGTATTTGCGCGCAGCAAACGCGAATTCAGTCCAAACTGTCCAATCCGCGCGAACGCACCCTTGAAGCATTCGACTTTCTCCCGCCTGGGAAATTGCACACACACACACCGCTGAGGATTATTTCCCAGAACGTCGGCATGAGTTTTGGATACCTTTCCAATTTGCATCATTAAGCTCATGGAATGCGGGTTGCTCAAAGGGGCCTTGAAATTCGCGATAGGGTTGAATTTCCTGAACCCCAGTTTAAAGTTGAGAAGCGCTGAATGCAGTTCCTGGCGCTCCCCAATGAGTTTGGCTTTGCGCCGGGCCCGGTTCCGTGCCGAGAGCAAAAGTATGATCTTCAAGCGACGAACTCAAGGGTAGCGGTTACCGGGAATTGATGGGTTAGGCATACTCGGCCGCTTGAGCCAGACGGGGCAAGCCATCCCATTCATTCTGGTAACTGCCTACTACTCAGCCGAGCTGGTCCAGACGGCGCAAGCTCAAGGCGCGCGTGCGGCCCTACACAAAACCGCAAGTCGGAAGCTTCTATTTCAGCTTCTCGTACTCTCGCTTTGCTTCCTGAAGGATCGGAATGTTCTGGTCGGCGTCTTTCCAGAGCCCGAAAAAGTTCTGGTAAGCGGTGCGTGCCTTCGGTGTATTTCCCGTAAGCGCCGCAGCTCGCGCCAGTCCCACGTGTGCGAGCAGGTATCAAACGGAAAGAGGCCCCTCGCCTCTGTGGTCCAGAATCTTCTGGAATTCGACTGCCGCTTCTGTACTCTTCAGCTCACGCAGTAGGCTTGAGCGCGCAGGTACTGCGGCCAGAACTCCGCCGCCACTTCATATCGGCCGATTGTCTCCAATAACTGAACCGCCTGGGACGGGTTGTTGTATGAATCTCGATAGCTGCGCGGATGGCTGGCAACCAGATTGAGTTGATCAGCCTAGCTTTGGGAAAACGCTTCGTGAGTTCATCAATGAGAATTTGCGGCGGTCGCTGAGCAGCCACACTCCAATGACAAGAACCTTGCTACAGTTTTGCTTTTATGAATCCTTCGCTTGACCTGTCCAGTATTTCTCGCACAACAGGCGAGTTCATGAACGTCGCGCGCAGTCGTTCGTTGCTCGTGTTCGCGCCCATAGAGTTGATAATCGTTGTGGCTTGAGCGAATGCGTTGCGCGCCGATTTGCCATCGCCCAACTGCAAGCGCAGGCGACCGAGCGCAGCGTAAATCCTCCAGGCGACTATCGGTGCTGGATGATTTCGCAGCACATTGAGCGCGGCGTTTAACTCCGCATCTGCTCGGCCCGAATCGCCGCTTGCGATGGCGATCTCGGCTAACAACTTGTGAGCAGTTGCAATGTACTTGCGCGCTTCATAATGAGAAGCCATTTCGAGCAATCTTTGAGCGCACTCCTCAGCTGGCTCCAGGTCGCCCTGAGAGAGCAGGTACTCGCACCTGCTGGCCTGATAGCGAATGTTGAAGCGCCAGCGCAGCCATTCGTCGCGTTCCAACAGAGCCTTAGCCTCGCGCAATGCCGGAAGCGTCTCTTCGCCTTCGCGTGTATGCATATAGTCGCAACTCAGGTTGATAACGGAATTGATTTCGGCTTCAAGCACCTGGTGCCTACGCGCGACTTCAACGCCTGCACGGTCATGCTCGATGGCATGATCGAAGTCTTGAAGCTCGCGATGAATCCATCCGACGGCATTAGGTATCTTCGGCGACTGATTGCGATCTCCGTTGCGTCGCGCCATCTCGAATGCTTCATCAAAGCTAGCAAGCGCTTCAGAGATACGTCCCAGGTTTGCTCTGGTCAGACCGAGAAAGTAAAGACAAAAAAGCGCCATGAACCCATCACGCAGTTCCGAGCTTAGGCTTAAAGACTCAGCCAGAGCCTCTTCGGCCTGTTCGTATTCAGACTGGAAAAAGTAGAGTAGCCCGCGCCAGCCAGTCCCTGCAATCAACGCAGGACTGTGATTGAGCGCCTTTGCCAGAGAACCGAGATCTCATCGCAGGTCAGCGTTGGAGGACGAGGATCGCATGCGGGCTCGCTACCCAAGCTAAGAATCGCCAGCGACAACAAAACGACTCTTAATATCATGGCATTTCTGCGGTTCATCGCGTTTCTCCCTGTTTATGATTCCATCCTTCAAAGCCTCGTTGAGCTTGATGTACGTCATCAATCGCGCGGCTGCTGCGCGAGAGATCGCGCGAGTGCTGGGGCCCGGCGGGAGGTTCGTCGCCGCCGTGTGGGCCGGGCCGGAAGAGTGTGACATAGCGAGGTTCCAGCAGATCGCCGGTAGCTTCGCGCCCGTTCCGCCCGTGACGGGAGTCGCGCCATGGGCGTTGGCAGACCCTGCTCCATTTTTATCTCAACTTGGCGACGCAGGAGTCAGCGCTGCGGTTGAGACCGAAAACTTCGCCTTTGACTTTGATGACTTTGAATCGGCGTGGAATGCCATGGCCAGCGTTTCGGCTAAAAATCTTTCACCTGAACGTGAGCAGGAGGCGAAGGCTGGGGTGATGGCGGCAATGTGGCCCGATGGCGACGGCCCGCTCCATTTCCGTAACGTGACTCAATTCATTATTGGTCAGAGAATGTGAAGCCAAGATAGCTTCACTGCAAGAAATCAAGCCGAAGCTGTTAGAAGTGCTCCCTCCGACGTTCCAATTGTTGATTCCTTTCCTCTTCTTCCTTCTTGCTCCGTCCCAAAACTGCTTCAAAGATGCCTCGACTGGAATGGATTCCCATCTAGCTGTGGAGCGACCCACCAGCCCCTATTCAGGTTCAAATGCTCGTGATAGTGGCTCTGGGCAGATGGTCACGGAATCAGTACCATCATGGCTCTGATGGGCCACCGGGATCCAAGGAGGCGGTTGCATTACGTGCGTGCGGCCCGGCAAAGCGGGCAGCTGTAGAGTCGGCGTTCTTGCGGTCTGGACACAAAACTGACACACGGCGTTGGGGTGAACGCTTGCAGGCGCGGGGTGTGCCCAGTCAGGGGCGGCGAGAATCCATGATCAGTGCCACGTCCACCACGCCGTTAAAGCCCACCCACCTTGTCTGGGCATGTTGTCCCGTTTGCGCGGAGACCTCCAGGCGGACCATCACCGCGCTCTTGTTCGTGCGCATCTTTGTCGATCTCTTGGGTCGAGCGACGATTCTAGCAACATCGGACGGGACGTCGTCCGGCCTCATCCAAGAAAGCCTGAGATAGACCCGCACAGGCGCAAATACAGCTTCCGGCGGGCAAAGAAGCGTGAGGAGCGGCTTCGGTCGGCCCGGGTTCCATTCCTGGATCGAGCAGTCAATGTCCGGCAGATCGACAGGCGCGATGGTGAGAGGCTCGCCGGTGGTCGCCGGCAGGGGGTTGGCTTGTTCGTCAGTCTGGCTAGGAGTCTGGCCGCCGAGAGGAGCGACTGCGAGAACTAACAGAAGGAGCCCGCCTCTCCAACGCGCGCGATGGCGCTGTTTCCCGATTGGGAAGACGTCTATAGACCTGAGCTCCATTCGTTTCTGCCTTGCCTTCATCTGAGAATGCGCAGGTACGGCAACTTCCCGCAAGTGACATCATCGGTCGGCCGTAGATGTCACATTCTGTCGCGGGGCCGGCAGAACGAAAATCCGGTTGCCGCGCGGCAGAAACGGCCTATAATCATGCGCACT
Source organism: Pyrinomonadaceae bacterium (assembly GCA_035283325.1). Lineage (GTDB taxonomy): Bacteria > Acidobacteriota > Blastocatellia > Pyrinomonadales > Pyrinomonadaceae > PSRF01. The sequence continues at coordinate 15,816 of DATEUF010000131.1, forward strand.
ACTACTGCTTCGAGTGAGTGTCAGCATGAGTGGACATGAGCCTCTCCCAAGGCCCACGCCAACCGAGCCGGCGGGAGGCGATCGCCTGGATTCCTGGAAGGAAGTTGCGGCGTACCTTAAGCGGGACGTGCGCACCGTCCACCGCTGGGAAGCCGAACAAGGCCTGCCAATTCGTCGCCATCTTCATAAGAAGCGAGCTACGGTTTACGCTTACAAAGCGGAGGTGGAGGCCTGGTGGAACGCCCGGCAGCCGCGCATTGAGGAACAACAATTGGCCGCGCATGCGACTCGGCCGATTTTTCATCCGAGGGTTTTTGCCTTGGCCTTGATCCTTAGTGCTCTCTTGGCCGTGGCAGGCTACGTGACCCGCCATCGCATCTGGTCAACCCGATCGCCTGAGACAGGCAAGGTGACGTTGGTGGTTCTTCCCTTCGAGAATCCAAGCGGTGAGCCGGAACAAGAATACTTCAGCGACGGCATGACCGAGGAGATGACTACTGAGCTCGCAAACCTGCAGCCAGAGCGCCTGGGAGTGATCGCTCGTGCCTCGGCCATGCAATACAAGCGTAGCGGAAAGGGGATCGGCCAGATCGCCAGCGAGCTGGGAGTGGACTATGTACTGGAGAGCAGCGTGCGTCGCTCGAACGGCCGTGTGCGGATCACCTCCCGGCTCATCCAGGTACGCGACCAGACCCATCTTTGGGCCCACAGCTACGAGCGCGACCTGCGCGACGTCTTGACGGTACAAAGTGAGGTAGCTCGTGCCATCTCGAAGGAAATCGCCCTCCAATTGAGTCCGAAGCAGCAGGTTCGCCTAGCCAGCCCCCGCCAGATTAACCCGGACGCGCATGAGGCTTATCTAAAGGGTCTCTATTTTTTTGACAAGTTAACCGAATTCGGGATGAAGAAAAGCATCGAGCAGTTCCAGCAAGCAATTGACAAGGAACCGGGTTATGCGCAGCCCTATGCCCGAATGGCTAGAGCGTTTGGCCTGCTCGGCAACTTCAGTACCCTCCGGCCGGAGCAAGCTTACCCTCAGCAGAAACAAGCAGCGGTAAGAGCCCTGGAGCTTGACGGTATGCTCGCTGAGGCTCACAGCGCTTTGGGATGGACCAAGTTGTTCTATGACCGCGATTGGGCGGGGGC
>DATEUF010000132.1:0-29773 GCA_035283325.1 Pyrinomonadaceae bacterium
GCTGGAAGTGGAATTGATCACGCCGATCGCGATGGAGAAGGGTTTACGGTTTGCGATCCGGGAAGGCGGGCGCACGGTAGGCGCCGGCACCATCAGTGAAGTTGTGGAATAGGGAGCGTTGCGGATTTCCGATTGTCAATTTGAAGCAGCGCTGGCTTAGGTCGCAAGTGGCCAATCGGCAATCGGCAATCGGAAATTGGAAATGAATCTATGCTGAATGAAAAGATTAGAATCCGGCTAAAGGCTTACGATCACCGCGTACTGGACCAGTCGACTTCGGAGATTGTGGAAACGGCGAAGCGTACTGGCGCGCGCGTGGCGGGGCCGATACCGTTGCCCACTGTAAAGAATAAGTGGACTGTGCTTCGCTCACCACACGTAGACAAAAAGTCGCGAGAGCAGTTCGAGATTAGAACCCACAAGCGATTGATGGACATTCTCGATCCCACGCCGCAAACCGTGGATGCGCTAATGAAGCTCGATTTACCTGCGGGTGTGGACGTGGAAATCAAGGCGTTTGGCAGACAGTGAGATTGTAGTGAGATTGTTATAAGTGATGAGTCATAAGTGATAAGGTAATTGGCTTTTCCCCATTCTCTTATCACTCATCACTCATCACTTATCACCTGAGGTTAAAGATGATTAACGGAATCATCGGAAGAAAAGTAGGAATGACGCAGTTGTTTGCTGCGGACGGTACCGTTACCCCGGTGACGGTGATTAAGGCCGGACCTTGCGTAGTTGTGCAAAAGAAGTCGGCGACCGGGCCTGATGGTTACGACGCGGTTCAAGTGGGCCTGGTCGATGAGCGGCCGGTCAGAACCAAAAACGTGAGCAAGCCGATGCGAGGACACTTCGAAAAGACCGGTGCCGGCATTCCGCCGACACGTGTGTTGAAAGAGTTTCGGTTGGATGGCCCGGCGGGCGACACGAATGTTGGCGACAAGATTCTCGTAGATCTGTTTACCGATGGCGATCTTGTTGACGTGATTGGCCGCTCAAAGGGTCGAGGTTTTGCCGGCACGGTGAAGCGGCATCACTTCAGTCGTGGTCCAGAATCACATGGGTCAATGAATGTGCGCTCGCCAGGCTCAATAGGCGCATCGGCTTACCCGTCGCGAGTCATCAAAGGTAACCGTTCGTCCGGTCACATGGGCGACGCTCGCACGACGATCAAGGGCTTGACCGTAGCGCGAGTAGACGCGGAAAACAATTTGTTGCTGATCCGCGGGGCCGTTCCAGGCGCTTACGGCAGCGTTGTGGTAGTCAATAAAGCCACGAAGCACGAGAAGAAAGGAAAGAGGTGATAAGTAATGAGTCATATCACTTATCACTTATCACTTATCACTTATCACTTATCACTGGAGTCGCTTATGCCTACCGTTAAGGTGCGCAATTTGAAGAATGAGGAGATCGGCGAAGTCGCATTGTCCGAAGCCGTCTTTGGTGTGCCGCTGAATGAAACCTTGATTCATGCCGCTGTTAGAAACTTTATGGCTAATGCGCGACAGGGAACGTCAGCCACAAAGACTCGCGGCGACGTTTCGGGGGCTGGCCGAAAGTTATGGAAGCAAAAAGGTACGGGCCGAGCCCGCATTGCTTCGCTGCGATCACCGCTATGGAAAGGTGGCGGCAATGTGCATGGTCCCCAGCCCCGCGACTGGTCGTATAACATGCCGAAAAAGATGCGGCGCGGTGCACTACGCTCGGTTCTTTCCGAGCGAGTGCGTGAAGGGAATCTGATTGTGATTGAAGGCTGGACTCTTGATAAACCAAAGACGAAGGAATTTGTTGCTTCGCTCGAAAAGCTTGGTCTCGAAGGCAAGACGCTTATTGTTGACTCGCTCGACAACGATAATCTGATTCTATCGACCAGAAATGTGCAGCGAGCGAAAGTGGTCAATAGCTTTACCTTGAACATCTACGACCTGCTCTATCACGAAAAGCTGGTGCTTTCACGGGCGGCCGCGACGGAACTAGAGCAACTGCTCGGACCGCGCGACAAGGATCAGGCCGCACCCGTGCCGGAGCCATCGGAAGCGGATGAAATAGCGGCAGAAGTGCCTCCGCCGGCCAAGCCAAAGCGTGAGCGCAAGCCGAAGAGGGAGGCCGCGTAGAAATGCATAATGTCTGGGAAATCATTAAGTCGCCTGTGATCACGGAAAAGGCGCTCGTGGCCAAGGAGGAGTCGCAGGACAATCGCCAGTTGTTGACATTTCGCGTTGACCGGCGGGCGACCAAACCGGAGATCAAGTCGGCGGTTGAAGCTATCTTCCAGGTAAAGGTCGACGATGTACGCACGATCAATTTCATGGGCAAGATGGCGCGGCGGGGACGTTTTGAAGGAAGGAAGCCGTCCTGGAAGAAAGCCTACGTTACGTTGAAAAAAGGCGAGAAGCCGGTCGACTACGGCGAATCCATTTAGGAATTGCGGATTGGGGATTGCGGATTTCGAATTTGATCCGCAATCCGAAATTCGCAATCCGAAATTCTGATTATGGGCATCAAGAAACTTACACCAACATCACCAGCGCGCCGATATCAAACTTATCTGACGCGTGATGAGTTAACCGTCGGCGTGGTTCCTGAGAAGTCGCTGCTTGAACCCAAGAGACGCATTTCAGGGCGCAACAACGATGGGCGCATCACAGTGCGCCGTCGCGGCGGCGGTCACAAGCGATTTTATCGCGTGATTGATTTCAAGCGAGATAAGGAGGGCGTGCCAGGCCGCGTCACACAGATTGAGTATGACCCAAACCGCTCGGCGCACATTGCCCTGGTGACCTATCTGGACGGCGAGAAGCGTTACATCATTGCTCCCAGTGGTCTTGAGGTTGGAAAAACAATAATGAGCGGAGCTGAAGCAGACATTCTGCCTGGTAATGCGCTCCCCTTGATCAACATCCCGTTGGGTACGCAAATTCACAACATCGAACTAAGACCGGGCAAAGGTGGGCAGATGGCCCGCTCGGCAGGGGCTTTTGCGCAACTTGTGGCCAAAGAGGGCAACTACGCTCAGTTGCGCATGCCCTCAGGAGAGATTCGGCGCGTACCGTTAGTCTGCAAAGCAACGATTGGACAGGTTGGGAATATTGAGCACGAAAACATTTCCTTCGGCAAGGCAGGTAGATCCCGATGGAAAGGCCTGCGACCACACGTGCGTGGTGTCGCGATGAATCCCGTCGACCATCCGCATGGCGGTGGTGAAGGGAAAACTTCTGGTGGCCGAAACCCCGTGACGCCCTGGGGACAGCCGACGCGCGGCTACAAGACCAGGAGTAACAAACGTACGCAGAGAATGATCCTGCGAGACCGGAGAACCAAATAGGATTGCGGATTGCGAATTGCGGATTTAGAAAGCGCAATTCGCAATCCAAAATGGAGTAAAACATGGCGCGTTCAGTAAAAAAGGGACCCTTTATAGACAAAAGTATTCAGAAGGTTGTTGAACGAGTGCGTTTGGGTGGGCAGCGCCCCCCAGTAATCAAGACCTGGTCGCGGCGCTCGACCATAACCCCTGAGATGGTCGGTCTGACTTTCGGCGTACACAACGGCAAGCGGCATCTGCCGATCTACGTAACGGAAAACATGGTCGGACATAAGCTTGGCGAGTTTGCGCCAACGCGGACGTTTAAGGCCCACTCAGGGACCAAAGTGGAGAAGGCGGCGAAGGTGGCTAGGCCATAGTAAGTAAATAGTCAATCGTGAATCGTCAATAGAATGTTCTGATCGCGATTTACTATTCACGGTTCACGATTTACGAGGAGTGTATGGAAGCAACAGCAAGTGCGAAATACCTTCGGGGTTCAGCGCAAAAGGCCCGGCTCGTTGTCGATCTGATTCGTGGCAAAGATGTAAACCAGGCACTGGCCATTCTGCGTTACGCCAACAAGCGTGCTGCAGACGGCATCGAGAAATGCATGCGTTCGGCGATTGCTAATGCCAATGAGGCAGCGGAGAAGGCGAATATTTCTATCGATGCAGATGATCTCTGGGTGAAATCGGTTTTCGTGGACCGCGGCCCGACAAAGCACCGCCGGCGCGTACGGCCGGCTCCACAAGGAAGAGCTTACCGCGAGCAGCGCCATTTTTGTCACGTGACGATTTTGCTCTCCAACGATGCGCGAGTTGAAGAGAAGGCTAATGGTGGCAAGATAACGGAAGCGAAGCCCGCGAAGCTTGCAGAAAGCAAAAGCCGGAAGCGTGGTGGCGCGGCGACTGCGCCACGCGCCCGCCGCACGGCACCCAAACGGGAGAGCGAGATCCAGAAGCCTGCCGATGCGGCTGAAGGCGAAAAAAAGAGCAGCAAGCGCACTCGGAAAAAGAGCGAAGAGCAACAGTAGTCTATTTAGTTTAAACGACTGGAGAAAATTGTGGGTCAGAAAGTTCATCCATACGGTTTCCGCCTCGGTTACAACAAAGACTGGCATTCACACTGGTTCGCTAAGAAGCAGTATGGCGAGTTTTTGTTGGAGGATCTCCGGCTAAAACGTGATCTTAAGCAACGTTTTGCCGGCGCCGGAGTCTCCCACGTTGATGTCGAGCGAGCGGCTAATCGGCTGAAGATCATTATTTATACATCGCGACCCGGAATCATCATTGGCCGTAAGGGCGCCGAGATTGACAAACTAAAGAGTGATCTCTCTTCCAAGACAGGTCGCGAAGTACTGGTGTCAATTCAGGAGATTCATAAGCCCGAGCTGAATGCGCAACTGCAAGCGGAAAAGATTGCCGCTCAACTCGAAAAGCGTATTGCATTCCGGCGCGCGATGCGCAAGGCAGTGGAAGAGTCCCTGCGCTTTGGCGCACAGGGAATAAAAGTGAAAGTGAGTGGCCGCCTTAACGGCGCTGAGATTGCGCGCAGCGAGTGGCACCTGCAGGGCCAATTGCCGTTACATACTTTGCGCGCCGATATCGACTACGGTCTCGCTGAAGCGCAAACGACTTTTGGACAGATCGGCGTAAAGGTCTGGATTTATCGAGGCGAGATTTTGGACCCGAAAGCAGCGATGGCGCGAGGCACGGGATCGGATCCTATTAACGAGACTCGAGCCGGAGAGCGAGAACGCCGTCCGCGCACACGCCGGGAACGGGAAGGCGTCGCGGAAGGCAGGCGCCGCGGAGAGAACGGATAAGAAGATTTTCGATTGCCAATCGCCTTCATTCGGCGCGTCTTCAATCGGCAACGGGCAATCAGGCAATCGGCCATAGAGTAAACCATCATGTTAATGCCTAAGAAAGTTAAGCATCGGAAGCAGATGCGGGGCCGCATGACCGGCGTTGCCACGCGGGGCAGTGAGATCAGCTTCGGTGAGTACGGACTGAAGTGCCTGGAACCTGCCTGGATTACTGATCGCCAGATCGAAGCGGCGCGAATAGCAATGACCCGTCATATCAAGCGCGGAGGCAAAATCTGGATACGAATGTTTCCCGACAAGCCTGTCACTAAGAAGCCGGCGGAAACTCGTATGGGTAAAGGCAAGGGTGCGCCTGAGTATTGGGTGGCAGTCGTGAAGCCCGGTCGGATCTTATATGAGATCGAGGGCGTTGATGAGCCCACTGCGCGAGATGCCCTGCGTTTAGCTGCTCAGAAGCTCCCGATTAAAACGAAATTCGTGAGGCGTGCTGATCAGGAGGGAGGCGCAATCTAAAGATGAAGAGACGGGAAGAACTCGACAAGTATCGCGACCTGACCGAAGACGAGCTGTTTGCCGAAGCGGCCCGCTTGCGAGAGTCGCTCTTTCGTCTGAAGTTTAAATTGGCCCTCGGTGAAGTAGATGCGGTGAAACGGATTCGCCAGGAGAAGAAGTCGCTGGCCCGGATACAGACTATTGCGCAGCAACGTCAGGCCCAGGCTCGTTAAGGCCGCGAACAAATTGGAGTAATCAGAAAATCTGTGCAAATGGTGAATAGCATGACCGAAGAAGAGAAAAACGAAACTGAAACGGCTAACGCGCAGCCCGTGACGCCAACTGCCGCTAGCCGGACGCATCGTTCGCAGAAGGTCGGCACTGTTTCGTCCGATAAGATGCAGAAGACCGTTGTGGTTCAGGTCGATCGATTGGTGCGCCACATGAAATACCGGCGTTACGTTAGGCGAACGTCAAAGTTTATGGCCCATGACGAGTTGGGTGCCACCGTCGGAGACAAGGTGCGAATTGTTGAAACGCGGCCCTTGTCAGCTAGAAAGCGCTGGCGAGTAGTCGAAATTGTGCAGAAAGCGGCGAAGTGAGACCGTAAATCGAAAATGGTAGATCGTGAATAGGACAAAGCGATTCTTACTATTTACGATTCACGATTCGCGATTTACGAGGTGTTGAAATGATTCAGATGCAGACCTCTCTGGAGGTCGCCGACAATTCGGGGGCCCGACGCGTGGAAATGATCATGCCCATTGGCGGGTCGACGGGCAAGATCGCCAGCCTCGGTGATCGGGTGAAAGTGACTGTCAAGGAGGCATCGCCGGACGGCACGATAAAAAAGGGCACGGTTCAGGATGCCGTGATCGTGAGAACGCGCAAGGAAGTAAGGCGCAAAGACGGAACCTATATCCGTTTTGATCAGAATGCTGCAGTCTTGATTAAGGAAGATGGCACACCCATCGGCACCCGCGTGTTCGGTCCCGTAGCACGAGAACTGCGCGACAAGAATTTTATGAAAATTGTTTCACTTGCGCCGGAGGTGATTTAACTCATGGCTGGAACCAAACGCTCGAAGATAAAGAAGAACGATCAGGTAGTTGTTATCGCCGGCCGCGATAAAGGTAAACGCGGCAGGGTGCTGGAGGTGCTGCCTGGACAAGGCAAGATTAAGGTCGAGGCAGTCGGAATGATAAAGCGACACCAGAAGGCTAGTCAGCAGAGTAACCGTGGTGGCGGCATTATCGATAAAGAAGCGTTTATCGACATTTCGAATGTGCAGTTAATCGATCCTCAGTCTGGTAAGCCCACCCGCGTGAGGTATCAGCTAGAGAGTGACGGAACCAAAGTACGTCTGGCCACTGGGAGTGGGCATACATTGGAAAAATGAGTTTATGTGAATCGTCAACTGGTGATGGGATAGATACAGAACTTTAACGATTCACGATCCGCGAGGGGAAGATATGGCAGCCAGACTAAAGGAACGCTATCAGAAAGAGGTCGCCCCGGCGATTGCCAAAGAATTTGGGATTAGGAATCCTATGGCAATCCCGCGCGTTGAGAAGATTGTAATCAACATGGGCATGGGCGAGGCCATAGCAAATGCAAAGATACTCGACACGGCCACGGATGAGTTACGTGCAATTGCCGGTCAGAAGCCTGTGATTACCAAAGCAAAGAAATCGATTGCCTCTTTCAAGCTGCGACAGGGTATGCCAATCGGCGTCATGGTGACGCTGCGCGGCGATCGGATGTACGAGTTTCTCGATCGGCTGGTCTCGATTGCTCTACCGCGGGTAAGAGACTTTCGCGGGGTATCGCCGAAAGCCTTTGATGGCCGGGGAAATTACACGATCGGCGTGCGCGAGCAACTCATCTTTCCGGAGATTGACTTCAACAAGGTCGATAAATTGCGGGGTATGAATATTTCGATCGTAACTACTGCGCGCAACGATGAACAGGCGCGGTCACTTTTGAAAGGGCTGGGAATGCCGTTCAGGCAGTAACTGAACTGGTAAATGGTAAATGGTGAATCGATATTCACGATTCACGATTGATGATTGACGAACCTATGGCAAAGAAATCACTAATTGCGAAAGCAGGGCGGCGACCGAAATTTTCGGCCCGCGCTTATACCCGCTGCAAACGTTGCGGGCGACCCCGTGGTTATCTGCGCAAATTCAGCTTGTGCCGGATCTGTTTTCGGGAATTGGCGCTCGAGGGGCAGATACCCGGCGTCGTAAAGTCAAGCTGGTAATTACGTTGCCTATTTTCAAACCACCGATTCCCAGTCTCTAAAATTGGCAATCGTAAATGGGCAATCGAAGATGGAGTAAAGAATGACTGATCCTATCGCCGACATGCTAACTCGAATTCGTAATGCCATTACGGCCAAACACTCGCGTGTGGATATTCCGGCTTCAAAATTGAAGCTCGAGATAGCTCGCATCCTGAAAGAAGAGGGGTACGTCAATAATTTTGTGGTCAAGGGCGAAGGCTTGAAGCGCACGATTCGCATCTTTCTTCGGTACGATGCCCGCGGTACCTCTTCCATTACGCATCTCGAAAGAATATCGCGGCCAGGCCGGCGCGTTTATGTGGGCTCGACGCAAATACCGAAAGTATTGGGTGGCTACGGCGTGAATATAGTCTCAACGTCGAAGGGTTTGATGAGCGGCAAAACTGCTCGGCGTGAAAACGTCGGCGGAGAACTGCTGGCTCAGGTCTACTGAGTGAATTTGAGCGAAGTGGCGAGTGTGAGTGATAAGTGATAAGTGATAAGTGATGAGGGATAAGGAAGAAAAACCTTTGCTGATCAAAAGCCTTTCGTTTCAGCGCCGAATGACTCATCACTTATCACTTATCACTGTCCCTTGAGGTGAGTTATGTCGAGAATTGGGAAAAAAGCAATCACATTGCCTAAAGGCGTTACGGTTACCGTCGGCGCGCAGGAGCTGGAAGTAAAGGGGCCGAAAGGTACGTTGAAGACACCAATACCCCACGGAATTAGTTTTAAGATGGATGGCGAGCAGTTGCGTGCAGAGCGAGTATCGGATGAGCAAGCCGCGCTCCATGGACTAGCGCGCGCGTTGGCAAACAATGCCATTGTCGGCGTTACTCAAGGCTTCACGAGACAGATGGATGTCGTCGGCGTCGGCTACAAGGCTGACGTTCAGGGCAGGAAAATAGTCTTTTCGCTGGGCTATTCCCATCCCATCGAGTTTCCTCTACCTGAGGGCGTAGAAGCCAAGGCTGAGCGGCTGACCACTAAAGGTGGCATTCAGCAGTACCAGACGACGCTGACGTTAACCAGCATCGACAAGCACAAGCTCGGCCAGGTGGCTGCGGAAATGCACAAACTGCGAAAGCCCGATGCGTATAAAGGCAAAGGCATCCGCTATGCCGACGTTTCGATCAAGTTGAAGCCCGGCAAGACTGGCAAATAGTGGATAGTTGATACTGAATCGGAATTGCCGTCGCATTCACGATTCTATTACGAGGCAGAGATGGCAAATACTGACAGAGCAGCTGTGCGCATGGCGATTCACAAGCGCATTCGGCGTAAGGTTAAAGGCAGTACCGAGCAGCCTCGGCTGACAATCTATCGTAGCTTGAATCATATCTATGTGCAGGTCATTGACGATGCCAGCGGGCAGACGCTCGTCTCAGCTTCAACCACGGAAAAACCGTTGCGCACCTCGACTGGTGGAAATATCGCGGCAGCCCGTCGCATAGGACAAGCAATTGCGGAACGGGCGCTCGCCAAGGGTATTGAGCAAGTGGTTTTTGATCGCGGTGGCTACTTGTATCACGGTCGCGTTAAAGCCCTGACGGAGGCTGCTCGTGAAGCAGGGCTGAATAAAGAAGAGGCGAGCGCGAAAGCGGAAGAAAATCCCAACGGCGATGAACAGAAATGAGACAACCTAAACAACGCATTCCAGCACAAGGCCTCGATCTCAAAGATCAGGTGATTTCAATCAATCGCGTGACCAAAGTGGTCAAGGGCGGCAAGAACCTATCGTTTGCCGCACTAGTGGTCGTTGGTGACGAGGGTGGTCATGTGGGCTTTGGTACCGGCAAGGCCCGTGAAGTACCGCTGGCTATTAAGAAAGGGATAGAAGCAGCCAAGAAGAATTTGATCCGCGTTCCGTTGATCAATAGCACGTTGCCGCATCAGTTAATCGGACGCTTCGGGGCTGGCAGGGTTTTAGTCAAACCTGCTTCTGAAGGTACGGGCGTGATTGCCGGTGGCGCTGTGCGCGCCGTAATGCAGGCGGTGGGTGTGCGGGATGTGCGAACGAAAGTGCTCGGGTCTACCAATCCGCATAACGTTGTGCGCGCCACCTTTGACGCGCTATTGCGAATGAAGGACCCACTCGAGCTGGCTCGGTTGCGCGGCAAACAAGTTGAGGAAATGTAATCAAGCTTCAGGTACTGAGGAATTATGGCGGAGAAGCGAACAAAAAAGACGACCAAAGAGACGAAGAGTACGATTCAGATTCAGTACTATAGGAGTTTTATTGCGGCGCCGAAGAAACACAAGGAAGTCGTGCGCAGTCTCGGTTTGCGAAAGTTGAACCAAATTGTAGAGCGACCCGACACGCCATCTATGCGCGGAGCAGTGGCAAAATTACCGCATCTGCTGCGGATCATTGAATAACCTCTGAGGGAGCAAGACGATGGCAATAGGTCTAAACAACCTGCGGCCCGCAAAGGGATCAACCCATAAAAAGAAACGGGTGGGTCGTGGGCCAGGCTCCGGGCTTGGCAAGACGGCGAGCCGCGGGGAGAAAGGGCAGAAGTCTCGCTCCGGCTATTCCCGCAAAGTCGGCTTTGAGGGCGGTCAGATGCCGTTGCATAGACGTTTGCCGAAGCGGGGCTTTACCAACATTTTCAAGAAGCGCTGGCTTGAGGTGAGTCTGGCCGCACTTAATCAACACTTTCAGGCTAACGAAGAGATTACTCCCGAGGTGTTGCACGATCGCGGGATCATTAAAAAGGCAAAATACGACGTAGTGGTCTTGGGTAGTGGAGAACTATCCAAGGCGTTTCGGGTTGCTGCTCACAGATTCACCAGGAGTGCGAAGGAGAAGATCGAGAAGGCCGGGGGCTCTGTAGTGGAGATCGGCAAGTAACGCCGAAAGCCCCGAGGAGAAGCAAGGCAACCTATGGAAAAATTTTTCGCTGCTGTGCGGAATATGTTCAATGTGCCGGACCTGCGCCGGCGCATTCTGTTTACGCTCTCGATGCTGGCCGTCTATCGCCTGGGCGCGCATATAGGAGCTCCCGGCATCAATAGAGAGCAACTAGAGCGCGTGTGGCACGATGTTGCCGGAACATTGCTGGGTGTTCTGGATCTCTTCTCGGGCGGCAACTTCCGCACTATCTCGATTTTCGCGCTCGGCGTGACTCCCTATATTACGGCCTCAATTATTTTGCAGTTGATGACTGTGGTTTCGCCGCAACTGAAAAAGTTGCAGGAGGAAGGCGAGATAGGCCGGCAGAAGATCAACCAGTGGACGCGCTACCTCACAGTAGGCTTGGCAGGAATTCAAACGGCATTTGTGGCCCATTGGTTACAGGTCAATGGAGTTGGAGCTCCGACCAAGGGTTTCCTGCTGACAACTATCCTCACGCTCACAACCGGCACGATTTTTGTGATGTGGCTCGGTGAACAGATTACAGAGCGGGGCGTTGGCAACGGAATTTCGCTTTTGATTTTTGCCGGTATAGTGATTGGCTTGCCGAACGGCGTCGAGCAGGTTTTTGAGCGAGTGCGGGGCGGCGACACTCTCGAGACAATCGGGGTTATCGCACTGATATTGGCTCTCGTGGCGATCATCGGGTTCATTGTTTTTATTGAAGCTGCCCGGCGAAAGGTGCCTGTAAGCTATGCCAAAAGGCACGTGGGCCGACAGCTTGTCGGTGGTCAGCAGACCACCATGCCGCTGAAGATAAACATGGGTGGCGTGATCCCGGTGATCTTTGCCTCCTCAGTATTATCAATGCCGCAGAGTCTATTTGCTGCCTTTCCGCCGGACCAGAACACCCCGAATTCGTTCTATTCCAAAGTGTACGCCTTCTTCCAGGTATTCCATGCCAGCGATCCCTATTACGAGCTAATCTTTTTGTCACTTATCGTATTCTTTACGTTCTTCTACGTCTCGATCGTTTTCAACGTGGAAGAGGTGGCTGATAACTTGCGCAAACATGGTGGCTTCATGCCAGGCATTCGTCCCGGCAGGGCCACGGCCGATTATCTCAACAGTATCCTGACACGCCTTACTACGGTAGGCGCCGTCTACCTCGCCGTTGTCGCCTTTGTGCCGCAGTTTATGTTGAGCGGCTTTAAGGTAGGCCGTCTGCCTCTGATTGGCACCTGGCTCGACGCTTTTGTCAGCAGCACGCCCGGTTTGGGTTGGATTCCTACAGGCATGGGCTACCAGTTCTATTTTGGTGGCACGTCGTTGTTGATTCTCGTTGGCGTGGCTATGGATACCGTGGCGCAAATTGAGGCGCAACTGGTTATGCGAAATTATGAAGGGTTTCTCGGCAGTGGCGGGCGCTTGCGAGGCAGGCGGGCCTGAGCAGGAATTTCCAATCCTAGTCTTGAGGCTGGCGGCTCAATTCTTCATGCATTGAAGATCAAGAATTTGCATTTGTATGGCGAGAATTATTGTGTTGATGGGGGCGCCTGGTGCTGGGAAGGGCACGCAGGCGCGCTTGCTTCAGGAGCGTTTGCACCTGCCGCAGATCTCCACCGGCGATATTTTTCGGGCCCTGAAGGAATCCCGAACCCCGCTGGCTGAAGAAGTGCGCAAAGTGATGGCTGCAGGAAAACTCGTTTCCGATGATCTGGCAATAAGGCTTGTGCGAGAAAGAACAGGGCGTCAAGACTGCGTGCATGGATACGTTCTTGATGGTTTTCCGCGCACTCCGGCCCAGGCGGCAATGCTTGAACAACTGGCCATCGAACAAGGAAAGAGAATCGAGCCCATCCTGGTTGAGGTGCCAACTGACTGTCTTGAAAAGCGGATGATTGGCCGTCGCAGTTGCCCTATTTGCGGGGAGATCTACAACGTCCATTTCAAACCACCTAAAAGCGATGACGTCTGTGACCTACATCCGGAAGCACGACTTATTCAACGTGCTGATGACAACTCGGAGACGGTGCGGGCGCGTCTCGCCACCTTCGATCAGGAGACGCGGCCGCTGTTGGATTATTATGACGCTGCAAAATTGTTGCACCGGGTTGATGGCACACAGGAACCGGAAGCCATATACAGGGATATAGAGAGAATTGTGACGAGAGACAGGTAGAGTAGTTCTGAAGAGCGCGTCGTATGATCATTGGCAAGTCGAAAAAAGAGATTGAAAAAATGCGAGCGGCGGGTCAACTGGTAGGCCTCGTGCTGCAAGAGCTCAAGAAGATGGTGGAGCCGGGGGTTACGACGCTCGAAATCGATCAAGCTGCGGAACACATGATCCGAGATGCAGGCGCTCTGCCTACGTTCAAGGGTTACCATGGCTTTCCCTACTCGATCTGCGCTTCCGTGAATGAACAGGTGGTTCATGGGTTTCCCTCCAGCTACAAGTTGAACGAAGGCGACATCTTTTCGATCGACTGTGGTGTCACCCTTGCGGGCTTCGTTGGTGATACGGCTGCTACCGTCCCGGTTGGGACCGTGCGCGAGGATTGGCTGGAGCTGGTCAGAGTTACCGAGGAGTGTCTGGAGCTGGCTATAACGCAGTGCGTGCCTGGTAATCGTCTGGGAGACCTCGGGTGGGCCGTGCAGCAGCACGCCGAGTCCCACGGCTATGCAGTGGTGCGCGATTATGTTGGTCACGGAATCGGAAGGCGGATGCATGAAGACCCCCAGATTCCGAATTACGGCAAGCCAGGTCAAGGGCCAAAAATAAAAGCCGGTTATGTGTTCGCCATTGAGCCGATGATCAATATGGGTACTCACTTCACGAAGGTGCTCGGCGACGGCTGGACGGTTGTGACGCTCGACGGGCAGCCCAGTGCCCATTCCGAGCACACCGTGGCGATTACTGAAGCAGGTCCTGAGGTCCTTACCAAGGTCGTTCCGGTAGGTCAACCTGAGGCCATAGTGGCTGCCTGAAGAGTTGTAATTGGAGGGTCGCCAAAAAAAAGGGGCTCCCGTACGATAAATACCCGCGCCGGGAGACTATTGCTCGATTCAGCAGCAGTTTGGGCGTAACTTCAAAATACGCCACTTACTCGGCTTGGAAATGCGGCAATGCGGTGTTACTATTTATAGTTTGTCGGTAGGGGCAAATCCGTTCTCCAGACGATATGGCGAAGGAAGAAGCTATAGAGGTGATGGCGAAGGTCCTCGAAACTTTGCCCAACGCCATGTTTCGGGTCGAATTGGAAGACAGCCAGCATCAGGTGCTTGCGCACATCTCAGGAAAGATGCGCAAGCATTTTATTCGTATTCTTCCCGGGGATCGGGTGCTTGTGGAATTATCACCTTATGATCTGAATCGCGGCAGAATTACTTACCGCTACAAGTAGCAGTTCTCCGGCGAGGAGTTGGTATAGTGAGATGAAAGTTCGTGCTTCGGTAAAGAAAATGTGCGACAAGTGCAAGATCATCCACCGCAAAGGCGTGGTGCGAGTGATCTGCACCAACCCAAAACATAAGCAGCGTCAGGGATAGGAGAAGAGTTGTAATGGCACGTGTAGCTGGCGTCGATCTTCCACCCAACAAGCGGACCGAGATCGGGCTTACTTACATTTATGGAATTGGTCGTTCGCGGGCAAACTCGATCCTGGTGGAAGCAGGTGTCAATCTCGATACCCGCGTTAAGGATTTGAGTGAAGACGAGTTGAGTCGGATTCGCGCAATCCTCGAAGCTCAGGGCGAAATCGAAGGTGACTTGCGTAAGCGGATCCAGATGGACATCAAGCGTTTGATGGACATTGGTTGTTACCGCGGCTTGCGACACCGCCGTTCGTTGCCGGTTCGGGGCCAACGTACACATACCAACGCGCGCACCCGTAAGGGACCGCGCCGCGCAACAATCGCCAAGAAGAAGGCTCCAGGTAAGAAATAACTTGGCCGTCATTGAATTGACTACCACTGACAACTAACAACCTATAAGTTATGGCAAAAGCTGGCGGCAAAAAGAAAGTTTTTCGGAAAAAAGAGAAGAAGAATGTGCCGGTCGGTGTTGCGCACATTGCAGCGTCATTTAACAACACGATGATTTCAATTACCGACCTGGAAGGCAATTTGATTGCTCAATCATCCGCCGGTGCTCGCGGTTTTCGCGGCTCGCGGAAGGGCACTCCCTTTGCCGCTCAGCAGGCAGCGTATGAAGCGGCTCGTAAGGCGCACGAGGCGGGGATGCAGCAATGCGAAGTTCGCGTTAAGGGTCCGGGCGGCGGGCGCGAGTCGGCAATACGGGCCATAGCCAATGCCGGCATCAGAGTGACGACGATTCGGGATACGACACCGATTCCCCATAACGGTTGCCGGCCGCCTAAGCGCCGCAGAGTTTAGATTTGCGATTGCCGATTGGCAATCGGCAATGTAATTAACCTAAAGGATGAAGGGTCACTGCCCAATGGCGCGGCCTGTAAACTTTTCCGTCTAACAGACTGGAGGCAGAAAACAGTTGGCTAGGTATAGAGATGCGGTGTGCCGTTTGTGCCGCCGTGAAGGTGCAAAACTTTTTCTCAAAGGCGACCGGTGTTACAAGCCTTCCTGCCCGATTGAAAAGCGTGGCACACAGCCGCCCGGACAGCATGGCAACTCCTTGCGGCGTGGCAAAGCGCTGGTCGGCTACGGCCAGCAGCTGCGCGAAAAGCAGAAGGTCAAGCGCATTTACTTCATCCTCGAAGGACAATTCCGCAACTATTTCGAGCGGGCTGCGCGCATGAAAGGGATTACGGGTGAGAACCTGTTGTTCCTGCTGGAACGCCGTTTGGATAACGCAGTCTATCGGGCGGGTTTTTCAACCTCGCGCCGGCAGGCACGTCAACTCGTGAACCACGGCCACGTGCTGGTGAATACTAGAAAGGTTGACATTCCTTCTTATCAGATGAAGCCCGGCGATGTGATTAGCGTTAGAGAGGCCAGTCGCAAAAACCCCCACATCGAAGGTGCATGGCAAACTGCCTCGGGCCGAGGACGCCCGTCGTGGATCGCCCAGGACGGCGGCGACATGACCGCTCGCGTCACGAGTTTGCCGGCGCGCGACGATATCGACCGGTCTATTAACGAACAACTTATTGTCGAACTATACAGCAAGTAGAGTACGCCCGGGCCGGCTCCCGAGCGAGCTAGAGGTTGCGGGCCAACAGCATTTCTAACTGGGACCAAAAAGCTATGGCAATGGATCAAAATAATCTCTGGACTGGTTTTCAGATGCCTCGCCGTCTGGCGGCTGACGCGGAAACACTAACCGAACGTTATGGTCGTTTTTCTGCCCAACCCTTCGAACGCGGCTTCGGGACGACAGTAGGCAACTCTTTGCGCCGCGCTCTGCTGTCTTCAATCGAGGGCGCCGCCATAACTGCCGTAAAGATCGAAGGCGTCGAGCACGAGTTCTCGTCAATTAAGGGTGTGGTTGAGGACGCCACAGATGTGATTCTTAATCTCAAACAGGTGCCGTTTAAATTGCATGGCAATGAGTCGAAGACTCTCAGAATTGCCAAAGAGGACGCGGGTGAGGTTACAGCCGCCGATATTGAAACCGATGCCGACGTTGAAATCCTAGATCCCACAGTGCATATCGCCACGGTAAGTGATGGCGGATCGTTGCGCGTGGAAATGAGATTGAAGCGCGGACGCGGTTACGTCTCAGCCGATCGAAACTTTGATGAGGATCTATCGCTGGGCTACATACCAATCGACTCTGTGCATACGCCGGTAAAAAAGGTTAATTACACAGTAGAGGCCGCCCGGTTGGGCCAGAATACCGAGTTTGACAAACTCACCATCGACGTTTGGACCGATGGATCTGTGAAGCCGGAAGATTCGATAGGCTTGGCAGCGAAGTTGATCAAGGACCACATGTCGATCTTCATCAATTTCGAAGAGGACACCGATGACTTTGCTTACTCCAAGATGGAGCGCCCGCCATTGCCCAGAAACGATCAACTCGATCGGTCTGTCGATGAACTCGAGTTGTCAGTCCGTTCTTACAATTGTCTGAAGAACGCCGACATTCGAACGATTCGGGATCTTGTTCAACGCACTGAGCGAGAAATGCTTGCCACCAAGAATTTCGGCAAGAAGTCGTTAAACGAGATTAAGGAGATACTCAACGGGATGGGCCTGGACTTTGGGATGGAGTTTGATGAACAGGGCAATCCCATACCAGGGTCGGGCGGTCGAGACGGAGCCGACATCTCAGATTTTGAAGGAGTTGAGGAACAGTAAGAATTTCAGCGCAGCGGATAATAGTAGAGTTGGCATAGACAAGGACCATGCGGCACTTAAAGGCACATCGTAAACTTGGCAGAACTACTGAACATCGCATTTCGATGCTTCGCAATCTGGCGATTTCGCTCATTAACTCGCGAGACGAGAGAATCGTTACTACGTTGCCGAAGGCAAAGGAGCTCAGACCATTCGTTGAGCGGGCAATTACGCTCTCGCGGAAGGCGCAAAACCTGGATGGAGACGATGCACGCGCTCTGCATTTGAGGCGGCAGGCCGCGGGCTTTTTTCATGCGGGCAACACGCAGCAGACGTCTCTCACCGGAAAGCGCGGACAGTTGCGGCTGCCACGCACAGCCGGCGTGGCCGCGTTGAAACGGTTGTTTGATGACCTTGGTAAGCGTTATGAGGACCGGCCGGGCGGTTACACGCGAATATTAAAGCTTGGCCGCCGTGAAGGTGACAACGCCGAACTGGCAATTATCGAGCTCGTCGATAATCCGCGCGAGCGTGAAGCGCTCGAGTCAGCAAAGAAACGAAAAGCGGCGGCCTCTAAGAAAAAGAGAACAACCGAGAGTCGGCGTCGCGGAACGAAGCCGTCGGAGAAAGTGGAAGCTCGCGGAACCGTCGAAGAAGTTGAAACCCAGAGTGAAGCGAAGGAAGCGCCCGGAACCGCTGAAACAGACGCGTCGGCAGAGGACAAAGAACCATAGTTGGCATGCAACCTTAGCGAGGGCTCAGGTAGCGTTCGCCCGGTCAGCAAAGCCCCAATTGACCAGCGGCGTCGAAGGACCAGGTCTTTTGGGGCTGATGGCTTGTTGGGGACATTTGAAAAGTCCTGCTAGCAATCACAGCGGATGAGCGCAAAAAAACAGATGAGCGATCACCAGGGACAAGCTATCGCGCCTGACCGACAGGAAGGCGAAGGGCCGCTCGAGCGACGTGGTCGCCGGAGACACCGAAATCGGACCGGCCGCCCTGACGCATCGATAAATATGGATGAGTTACGCGAACTCATCGCTCTTATTAAAGAGAACAGTCTGGCAGAATTTGAACTGGAAAAGGCTGGGTTTCGCGTTCGTGTACGGCGGGATGCATATCCCGGCGCCGCCGACGTGGAGGCAGAACCGTTACTGACAGCAGAAACCTCTCCTGAATTGGTAGCTGGCACTCGCAAATCACCCATCCAACCAAAGTCTGTAGCACTAACGGCGCCAGCGCATCCGGGAGCGCGCGCGGAAACAGCCGCCTCCGAGGATCAGGATCTACACATCATCACGTCGCCAATAGTCGGCACATTCTATCGCGCGCCATCGCCGGCTGCAGATGCATTTGTAAGGATTGGTAGTTATGTAGAACCCGACACCGTCGTCTGCATTATTGAGGCGATGAAATTGATGAATGAGATTCAGGCAGAAACATTCGGCGAGTTAACGAAGATATACGTCGAGAACGGACAGCCTGTCGAATATGGACAACCGCTGTTCGGTATCAAGAAGTAGCAGGTATCCGTAGAATTGCGGATTGCGAATTGCGCATTTCGGATTTCAAATCCGCAGTCCGAAATCCGCAATTCGCAATCCTACGTCCAATGTCCAATTCCCGGATCTAATGTAACGCAAGCTGTCATCTTGCGCGCATGCGCGCAAGACCACAGCTTGTGTTGGGAAAGGACATTGGACGTTACACTTTAGACGGCCCAGCCAAGAATGGACACTGCCAACCGAAAATTCAAGAAGATCCTTATCGCCAACCGGGGCGAGATTGCCTGCCGAATCATCTGGACCTGCAAAGAGATGGGTATTCGCACCGTCGCCGTTCACAGCGATGTCGATCGCGACTCCCTACACGTGCGCTTTGCGGATGAGGCCGCCTGTATTGGTCCGGCTCCTTCTGCACAGAGCTATCTCAACATTCCGGCCATAATCAGCGCCGCCGAAATCTTTAATGTTGACGCTATTCATCCCGGCTATGGTTTTCTGGCGGAGTCGTCTTATTTCGCGGAAATCTGCGAAGCCTGCAATATCAAGTTCATTGGTCCATCTGCAGCAATCATCCGCCTCATGGGCGATAAGGTAGAGGCGCGGCGTGCGATGAAAGAGGCCGGAATCCCTATTGTTCCCGGCAGTTCTGAACCAATCGGTTCCCCTGGGGAGGCATTGCAAGTGGCGCGCGAGACTGGTTTTCCTGTCATTGTGAAAGCTGCGGCTGGTGGTGGTGGGCGGGGCATGCGCATCGTTCGCGCGGAATCAGAATTGAACACCGCAGTTGAGACTGCGTCCACCGAAGCAGCGGCGGCTTTTAAGGATGGCAGCGTTTACATTGAGCGGTTCCTGGAAGAACCTCGCCACATCGAGATCCAGGTGCTGGCAGATGAGTACGGAAACTGTATCCATCTGGGCGAACGAGAGTGTTCTATTCAGCGACGTCATCAGAAGCTGTTGGAAGAAGCTCCCTCTCCCGTGCTATCGCCCGAATTGAGAAGTGAGATGGGGAACGCGGCGGTTGCAGCGTGCAATAAACTGGGCTACGCGAGCGCGGGTACAGTGGAATTTCTCCTGGACAAGGACAACAAGTTCTATTTCATGGAGATGAATACACGTATACAAGTCGAGCATCCCGTCACTGAGATGGTTACTCTCGCCGACATTGTGCGCAATCAAATCCGGATCGCCGAAGGAGAAACTCTTGGTTACACGCAGGATGATTTGCTCATTGTAGGACACGCCATCGAGTGCCGGATCAACGCGGAAAATCCAGAGACCTTTGCGCCATCACCGGGGTTAATTACGGCCTTCAATCTACCTGGTGGACCCGGTGTGCGCGTGGACACGTATGTTTACTCGGGTTATTCAGTCCCGCCATTCTATGATTCCCTCATCGCGAAGGTCATCGTTCACGCCCGAACGCGAGAACTGGCTATTGCGCGGATGAAGCGGGCCCTCGAGGCAATGGTGGTGGAAGGGATCAAGACCACGATTCCTTTGCACTTGAAGATTATGGATGACCCAAAGTTTCGCGCCGGAAACTTCTCCACCAGTTTCATGGAGACTTTCCTGATGCAGAACGGAGGCAAAGGAACGAGAAACTTCGGCGAGGTAGTCGCCAGCGCCGTCTAGGTCTCCGGGTGGTTGCCGTATTGATCGTGAGACGTTTATAATAATTGATTTCTGTACCAACAGAATCGGCCTGAGAGGACTAAACACATGCCATACGCAATCATAAAGACGGGCGGCAAACAGTTTGTGGTGGAAAAGGGGGTTACTGTTCGAATCCCCCTGGTGGATGCCGAGGTCGGGAAATCGATTGAGCTAGACGCTTTGCTTACATCCGGGGATGGAGAAGAGGCTACTCCTGTGGTGGGAGCGGCTAAAGTTTCTGCCACAGTTATTGAGCATGGGCGGGAACAAAAACTGTTGGTGTTCAAAAAGAAGCGACGAAAGCATTACAAACGCACGCAAGGGCACCGACAGCCTTTTACTGCTGTCAAAATAGATTCTATTTCGTAGGAGGGGGATCGAGTTTTGAATTGCGCGATCTAAACACGCAATCGGCAATCGAAAATCGAAAATTTTATTCATGGCACACAAAAAGGGAGTTGGTTCCTCTCGTAATGGCCGCGACTCGTCAGCCCAGAGATTGGGTCTCAAAAAGTTTGGCGGCGAGCAAGTGGTTGGCGGGAATATTCTCGCTCGCCAGCGGGGTACAAAATGGAAACCCGGAAAGAATGTCGGCCGTGGCAAGGACGATACTCTTTTCGCGCTGGTCGATGGGATTGTGAAGTTTGAAAACAAGGGAAGGATGGGCAAATTCATAAGTGTCTACCCCGTTGAGCAAGCATCTTCCGCATGAAAGTTTAAGCAAATTTTTGTCCAGTTATGCGACGCCTGAGCCTAATGAGTAGAGCGCCCGGGGCGTCGCTTTCAGTTTTATGTTTATTGATCGTGCGAAGATTCACGTGCAAGCGGGGGACGGTGGGAACGGCGTCACGGCATTTCGCCGAGAAAAGTTTGTGCCGCGGGGTGGCCCTTCCGGTGGCGACGGTGGCCGAGGTGGCGATGTCTGGTTCATTGCCGACACTTCTCTCAACACGTTGCTTCACCTTCGGTATAACCCCGAACACATTGCTGGTCGCGGGAAGCATGGCGAAGGGTCTAATCGCGCCGGCCGCGATGGCCAGGACTTGATTATTAAAGTCCCTGTAGGGACTCAGATCTTTGATTCAGCTTCCGGCGAATTACTCAAGGATCTAGCCGCCGATGGTACACGCTGGCTCGCGGCGCGAGGGGGTCGCGGAGGCTTTGGAAACGCCCATTTCACGACTGCCACCAATCGAGCGCCGCGATACCATCAGAATGGAGGGGCCGGCGAAGAACGCGACCTGCAACTGGAATTGAAATTGTTAGCGGATGTCGGGCTGGTAGGTTTTCCAAACGCGGGAAAATCTACTTTCATTTCAACGGTCTCAGCTGCAAAACCCAAGATTGCAGATTACCCGTTCACGACCCTTGAGCCACACCTGGGTGTGGTTGACCTGGGTGATTTTCGAACCTTCGTAATCGCTGATATCCCGGGCTTGATCGAGAACGCACATCAGGGTGCAGGTCTCGGCGACCGCTTCTTGCGTCACGTCGAGAGAACCAAGTTGTTGCTTCATCTGGTTGACGTATCATCAGCAAGTGGACGCGATCCCGTTGGTGATTACCGCACGGTTAACCGGGAATTGGCCGCATACAGCCCGGCGCTGGCCTCACGGCAGCAGATTGTCGTAGCCACCAAGATTGATGCTCTCGATCAACCAGAACGACTGGAAAACCTGAGAAAAGCTGCGGAAAGCGACGGCAGGGAGTTTTATGCCATCTCCTCAGTGGCAAACCAGGGAGTTCGGGATCTGGTGAAGGGCGTTGGTGTGAAGCTGGTTCGATTGAGTGAGATGGCGGGAGATGACGCCAATCTCGAACTAGCAGTTTAGAAGCGACTGGCCTGGATCCCAGAGCTCAATGGACCGAAGACTAAAACGTATTGCGATTTATGGTGGCACGTTTGATCCAGTTCATCTGGGACATCTTGAAACCGCAAAACACGTGGCCGAGTTGTTTGACATTGATGAACTACTTTTTGTGCCGGCCCAGCACGCTCCTCACAAGCTGGAGCAAAAGGTGACAGCGCCTTTGCATCGCTACGCAATGCTGGCCCTTGCCACTCAAGATAGTGCACGGCTGAAGGTTTCGACCTTTGAACTCGAGGAGCCAGATCGTCGATACACAGTTGATACTTTGGCGTTTTTTCAAGCGCAATTCGGAACCTCAGCGCGACTCTTTTTCCTGATGGGCTCCGATTCATGGCTGGAAATTACGTCCTGGCGGGAGTGGGAACAATTGATGTCAATGGCCAGTCATATTGTTGTGACGCGCCCCGGTTATCCCATCGAGCTGGGCCACATCAAGCCCTCAGTAGCAGAACGCATTGTGGATCTGCAGGGCGCGAGCCGTTCCGAGGCACTTCAGACAATTGATAGTTCCGCAGCTAAACTTATCTTTCTGACTGACATCGTTAGGATTGATGTATCTGCCACTGAGATTCGGCAGTTCGCGCGCGCCGACCGTAAAGATGATTTGCTAAAAGTCGTTCCACCGCCGGTTGCCGACTATATATTGAAGTACACACTCTACAAGAATTTCGAATGAAGCATAACTCAATTGCCAAAGAACAATCGTTACATCCGGCGAACACTAGCCGTCCTCCGCTCAAGCAGGTGCAGAAGACTGAATCTGTTTTTGAACTCGATCCCCGCATTCTTCTTGCATTGCGTGCAACGAGCGAGAAGAAGGCTGTTAACACCGTTGTTCTCGACCTGCGCGAGGTGGCAAGTTTTACCGATTATTTTGTGATTACGAGCGGCACCAACGAACGTCAGGTGCAAGCGATCTCCGACGCTGTCTTTGAAACGCTGAAACTCGCCGGGTCGCCACCGGCTCGCGTCGAAGGCTACAAGAATGCGGAGTGGATTCTGCTCGATTTTGGCGATTTCATCGTTCATGTCTTTGAAGACAAGGCCCGCAAGTTTTACGACCTGGAACGTCTCTGGCGAAGTTCGAAACGCGTCGACCTGCCTTCAAACCTGGAGGATGATAGTGGCAGTTCTTTGAGAAGTGAATCGTGATAGAGATCGTTGCGCAGTCAGAGCTGATGGCCGAGGCGGTCCGGTTGGCCAAACGGGTTGCAGCCACTGATGCCAATGTGCTGGTAACGGGTGAATCGGGGGTCGGTAAAGATGCGCTCGCCATGTTTATTCACTCGCATTCTCGCCGTGCGGCGCAGGCTTTCGTTAAGATCGATTGCGCCACTCTGCCAAGTGACCTCCTGGAAGCCGAGCTCTTTGGCTACGAACGAGGGGCTTTTACCGGAGCGGCCGAGGCGAAACCTGGTCGCCTCGAGGCGGCCCACCATGGCAGTCTTGTTCTCGATGAGATTGCTTATCTCTCAACTGACTCGCAGGCAAAATTACTGCGCGTGATCGAGAGACGGGAATTCGAGCGCCTTGGCGGCCGGCGCACCATCAAGGTAGATGCGCGATTGATTGCTTTGACGAATGTAAACCTGGAAGAAGCGGTACGGCGTCGCGATTTTCGCGAAGATTTGTACTACAGGCTCAACGTGGTGCAGATTCAAGTACCACCGCTGCGGCAAAGAGCTGCCGATCTGCCGAAATTGGCCCAATCGTTTGTAACCTCCTATGCCGCTAAGCATGGCCGGCCGGTGGGCAGCATTGCATCGAGCGCACTGTCGCAATTGAAGGAATACGATTTTCCCGGCAATGTTCGGGAACTGGCAAACCTGATTGAACGCGCAGTGATTGTTTCCAGCGGCAAGCGGATTGAGTCCGAAGATCTGCCGGATTCCCTTCGGGCGGCGGTCCAACTGCATCGTCGCCGGAAACGACCACAATCGTTGGCAGAGGTCGAAGCGGAGTATGTGGCTGATACCCTGGTAGCAACCAATGGCAACAAGACCGAGGCGGCGCGGATTCTGGGCATCAGTCGTAAAAACCTTTACGAACGACTCGCGCGGTTGGAGAAGGGATGACAGATTAACTGAAAGGAATAGTTTTCTTGGCTTCATCCTTGCGATAACAGATGCACTTTCAAGCCGTTTGGCCAGGAAGAATCAAGAATGCGCACCTGCAGGCTCTGGCCAGCGATTATCTCGAGCGCCTGCGCCATTTTGTTCGCTTTGAAGTAATCGAAGTGCGCGATGCAGGTAATATCGAGACGAAAGCAGGCATCGAACTGGAATCAAAACGCATCTCAGACCGGCTTCGTCCCGGTGATTACTGGGTTTTGCTTGATTCTGAGGGTACCCAGTGGAGTTCGTGGGAATTGGCTGAACAGGTAAAACGATGGGAGAACAAGGGCGTTAAGGAGGTTGTTTTTATTGTTGGCGGAGCCGGTGGTGTTTCTCCGGACCTCAGACGCAAAGTTGGTCATCACTGGTCGCTTTCGCGTTTGACGTTCACGCACGAGATGGCGCGAGTAGTGTTGCTCGAACAGTTGTACCGTGCCTATACAATCGTGCGCGGCCTGCCGTACCAAAAGTGATGAGCGCCTTTTGGCTCCCACAGTGCTGCCAGTGCTAATCATCCGGTTGGGGAGTGGAGGATTCAACGAATCATGGATAAAAGACGAGTAAAAGTATTTCGCGACAAGTTGTTGAATCGCCGCGAGAGTTTGGTCGGCCAGGTACAGCAGGCTGAACTTTACAGCCGGGAACGCGATGCTGAAGCGACCCAGGATCCCGCGGACATGGCGGCCAACGCCTACACAAAAGAACTGCTCGTTTCCATGTCAGATAATGACCGCCAGTTGCTGAATCTTATTGATGAGGCGTTGGAAAGAATTGAAGACGGTGATTACGGAAAGTGCGTAAGGTGCGGGGAAGTGCTGCCCGACAAGCGACTGGATGCGGTTCCCTGGGCTCGCCATTGCATGCGTTGTCAGGATCTACATGAACGCGGTTTATTGAGTGAAGACGAGGACTAGCGAATTCTGGCCAATGATTTCGCGGATTTTTTAAGACACCGAACCTCACCCTGGATGAAGTTGAATTGGATTCCCTCTCGTCCGGTGAACAAATAATGCTGCCTCATTAAGTTGGTGCAGTAACCGGTCATGAGCATAAATTTATGTAAATTCATATAATCTGCGTAATCTGCGGATCCATTTGTCCTTCTCAGATGTTCCTCACAAGTACCTTCAGTCAGCTTTACGATGCCGCGTTTGCAATTCTCTATCCGCAGGCATGTGCAATCTGCGGCCAAAGCGTCGAGTCGCGGGCAGATGGAATTGCCTGCACTAACTGCTGGCGCGAGACACGCCTTTTTCATGATGATGAGACGTTCTGTTGGAAGTGCGGCGAACTTTCCCGCCAGGGTTTGACAGAGGTAAAGCCCGAGGAGGTGAGCTGCCGGCGGTGTGACTTGCATGCCTTCTCGGCAGCGCGCGCCTGCGGAGCGTACGCAGGCGCGCTGCGGGCTTCCGTGCTTTCTCTCAAACATCGGCCCTACATTTCTGCTCGCCTGACCGGGCTGCTTTTAACAACTCAAAAGCGCGTACCGCTGACCCGGGCAACACGAATAATTCCCGTTCCACTTCATCCCCGGCGGGAAAAGTCGCGAGGGTTTAATCAAGCCGCGGTGATGGCGCGAGAGCTTTCTCGCGTGACAGGGCTGCCGCTCGATGAGACGACCTTGATTCGTGTGGCCCATTCAGAACGTTATCGTGCCGGCATGAGTGCCCACGCGCGGCGCGCGAGCGTTGAAAAGGCATTTGCGGTAATTTACCCGCGGCTCATTTCAGACGAGCGAATTTTACTCGTAGACGATGTCTATACTACGGGCGCCACAGTCTCTTCGTGTGCCGATACGTTGCTCTCCGCAGGTGCGAAGGAAGTCTTCGTCCTGACGATTGCTCGAGCGAGCTTTTCGTAAAGAAGTCCTGTAACCCAAAGTCGTGTATCATGGTCGCAATGAAATCTTTGTATTCCCCATTGGAACCATTCAATACTGGAAGGCTTAGGGTCTCGGCCGTACATGAACTCTATTATGAGCGGTGTGGCAACCCGAAAGGGCAGCCCGCAGTATTCCTTCATGGGGGGCCGGGTGCAGGACTTATCCCGGAATATCGCCAGTTCTTCAACCCTGACACCTATCACGCGGTGTTGTTCGACCAGCGTGGCGCCGGAAAAAGCACGCCGCACGCAAGCCTGGAAGAGAATACCACCTGGCACCTGATAGCTGACATAGAGCAGCTACGCGAGTCGCTGGGTATCGAGCGCTGGCTGGTGTTTGGCGGATCCTGGGGCAGCACTCTGGCTCTGGCTTATGCGGAGACGCATCCGGAACGAGTAAAGGCCTTGATATTGCGCGGGATCTTTCTCTGCCGGCCACACGAGATCAGCTGGTTCTATCAGGAAGGTGCCGGGGCGAGCGCGATATTTCCCGACTTTTGGGAACATTACGTGAGCATTATTCCTGAGGCCGAGCGTGGTGACATGCTCGCTGCTTACCATCGCCGTCTGGTTGGCGATAATGAAAGCGTACGACTCGCAGCCGCTCGAGCATGGTCTGTCTGGGAAGCAAGCACTTTAAAGCTTCTGCCGGATCAAAGTCTAATAGACCATTTTGCGGAACCTCACACTGCTCTGGCCGTAGCGAGAATTGAATGTCATTACTTTGTCAATAACGGATTCTTTGAGACTGAGAACTACCTGCTCGAGAACATAGGCAAGATAAGGCACCTGCCCGCCGTGATTGTGCAAGGTCGCTACGATGTGGTCGCTCCGGCGATGAGCGCGTGGGACTTACACCGGGCCTGGCCGGAAGCCACCCTGCGGATAATACCCGACGCCGGTCATTCGGCCACCGAGCCCGGCATTGTTAGCGCCCTGGTAGAGGCGACAGATGAGTTCTCCCGCATCACTTAGGCCTACTGGTCGTTGCTAAACCGTTCCAGGCAATCGCGATGCGGCCACCGGCATCAAAACCAGACCGGGACCGGCACCCCCGGCCAATAGATTTTGACACTCTCTCCAGCGCTCGCGTAATATCAAGCTTCGTATGAACGGCCGCGTTTTAGTACTAAATGCCTCGTTTGAGCCCATCAATGTGTGCACCGAAAGGCGCGCAGTGGTGATGATCTTTAAGGGAGTTGCGCGCGTCGAAGAGCGCAATGGCCATATGCTGCACTCTGCAAAACTGTCGATTCATGCGCCCGCAGTAATCCGGTTGACAGAGTACATCCACATCCCCTTTGAGAGACGCTCGTTGTCCCGAAAGAATATCCTTTTGCGGGACCATTCCACCTGCCAGTACTGCGGCAGGCAATATCCTCCCTCCGACCTGACCCTGGACCACGTGTTGCCCCGCTCGCGTGGAGGAGAGTCGACGTGGGATAATTTGGTAGCCTGCTGTAAGCGTTGCAATCATCGAAAGGGAAACCGCACCCCGGAAGAGTCGAGTATGCACTTATTGCGACGGCCACGCGGTTTTTCATTGCATGTGAACCGGCAAATCATGCGTTATCTAGGGCGAGCAGATGAAACGTGGAGGAAATATCTCTTTTACGAATCGAACAATGGCGAGTAGGAAATACTCTGACAGCTTGCCCCCACCCAAAAGAGGTACTTTATGAGTGAAACATTTTTAGCAATTGGGGGGCTGGGAACTCCCGAGCTTATCGTGATCGCAGTGGTTATTGTCCTTCTTTTTGGCGCCACAAGGCTGCCGCAGCTTGCAAAAGCTCTGGGACAGAGTAAGCGAGCTTTTAAGGAAGGCCTGGACGAAGGTGAAAAGGAACCCCCGGAACTGAAGGAGAAGTGAGATCGGCGCCTCCAGACTCCTCTTTCCGACACGCCACGTGCTAATTGCTTCGGCTCTTCCGACCCACGATTAAGGTCGCCTTCACAGTCAAGGCAAACTCCGCTTCATGCCGCTCTTCATTTATGATGCGCGCAATCTCGCCGGCTACCAGCTCTTGAGATTCTTTGGGAACTGAATTAAGCCAGCCCAACATCAGAAAGTCGGAGATTAAGGGCGACTTAAGAAAGGCTTCCCCAGATTCGTAATCAAACTCTTCGATTCGCGTTGAGGAAAGGACATCTTCAAGGCCAGAGGTCTGAGCAAATTCCTTAACCTGTGAAGTTGTTGGCAGTTCAGTAATCAAGTGTTCAACATCAGCCTCGTGGTCGATCAGGCCGCAATTATGCAGGGCCTCCCAATAGATGGAGAAGAATTCACCAAAGCTGGATGCGGTAGGCAGATAGAAGGCCACCGTGGACGCAGCCTTTGCGACTCGGATCATCTCTTCCAGCATTCTGCTCACGCGTCGTGGCGCGATCAGCGAAGCATCTCCGACGACCAGGTCGAATCTATTTTCTGCAAACGAGAGAGAGTCAACCTGTCCCTGCGAAAATTCGGCCGGTAGGTCGGTTGCCATCGCTTTGGCGCGGGCCAACTCGATATATTCGTGGTTTTCGTCGACGCCGATGAACTTTAACTCCTCGCCCGCTTGCTCTTGCAGCGCAACTGCATGTCCGCCGGTTCCGCAAACTAGATAGAGGGCTTCGCCCTTTTCCGGTAGCTCAACTTGTTCGTCGACTAGTGAGGAAAATCTCTCGCCCCAATCAGTCGCCACAAAGAGGTCGTGAAGGAACGCCAACTCTCTATTCGATTTCGTGGAAATTGTCGCCATTGCTAAACCCTTGATCTCGGGGATAGTCTTCTCTACTCCTGACCTTCATAATACTTGCGACCACGCAAGCGTTCGGGCAAACACTCCATTTCGTCCTTTGCCGCCGCATCGCTGTGCACATAGCGATAACCCTGACCGTACCCAACGAGTTTCATCAAAGGCGTCACCGCGTTTCGCAAGTGCAACGGAACCGGTTCTCGGGCTGTCTCCATGGCATCCTTTACCGCCGCCCCATAAGCCCGCAGCACAGCATTGGACTTGGGCGCACGAGCCAAATAGATGGTGGCTTGTGAAAGCGGAAACAAACCCTCGGGTAAGCCAATGAGCTGCACGATCTGAGCGGCTGCGGCCGCCTGCACCATGGCCTGAGGGTCAGCGAGCCCGATGTCTTCCGACGCAAGGATGCAGAGCCGGCGTGCAATAAAGACCGGGTCGGCGCCGCCTTCGATCATTCGGGCCAGCCAATAAAGAGAGGCGTCGACGTTGGAATTTCGTAACGACTTGATCAATGCCGAAGCAAGATTGTAATGCTCCTCACCACCCTTGTCATAGGCATAGTGAGCGCGGCCAAGCGCTTCCCTCACAACTTCTTTAGTGATGGCGCGGTGGCCTTCCTTGTTAGGCTTCGTTGATTCCACAGCTGCCTCAAGTTCAGCCAGCGCAACACGCGCGTCCCCTCCCGAAGAGGTCGCCAATATCTGAATTAGCTCGGCGGAGATTTCCGGCTGGAGGTTCCCGAGGCCGCGGTCAGCATCGGCCAGGGCTCGCTCCAGAATGGCAATCACCTCCTCCGGTTCGAGTGGATTAAGGACGAGCACGCGACAGCGTGAAAGTAGCGCCCCGGTCACTTCGAATGATGGATTCTCAGTGGTTGCCCCAATTAGTGTGATTGTGCCGTTTTCCACTGCATGCAACAGTGCGTCCTGCTGCCCCTTGTTGAAACGGTGGATCTCGTCGATAAAAAGAATCG
>DATEUF010000133.1:0-23685 GCA_035283325.1 Pyrinomonadaceae bacterium
GGCAGCCGGTATGGTGGCAGCTCCATTACAAACGGTGACGGGGAGGCTTTCAAAATCGTGTGTTTCAGTATCCAAGCCACGACAACCGCAGCCGTAATTCCCAGGAGGTAAAGTGAAAGTAGGATTACCACTCCCAATGAAATCTGGCCTAAGACCCTTTGCTCCGTGAAAAACGTGGCGATCATCAGGGTGTAGACCGGTAACCGTGCGGAACAACTCATGAATGGCGCAATCAGAATGGTTGTTAACCGGTCCTTTGGATCTTCGATTGTTCGCGTTGCCATAATCCCCGGCACAGCACAAGCAAAACTGCTCAACAGCGGCATGAGCGCCCTGCCCTGCAAGCCGAGGCTGCGCATGACACGGTCGGTCAAGAATACTGCGCGAGCCATGTATCCACTGTCTTCGAGCATAGAGATAAACAGAAACAAGAGAAAAATTTGTGGCAGGAATACCAGTACACCGCCAACTCCCGGAATCACTCCGCCAGCCAAAAGATCTGCAAGAATGCCTGGTGGAAGGTTTAGGCGCACAGTCTCACTCAGGACGTTGAAGATCCTTTCAATGATGTACATCGGCAGACTTGCCCAACTGAAGATGGCCTGAAAGATCAGAAGCATCACCAGTAATAAGACTGCGGGCCCGAAGAATTTGTGTGTTAGTACGCGATCGATTCTTTCGGTCGGGCTAGCCTTTGCCTGCTCATGCGGCCGGTTCAGGCTTCCGGCCACTACTTTTTCGATCCAGTGGTAGCGATTGATTAATGACTGCGCGCATGTCGTCGTGTCTTCACGCACCCGCTCGGATCGGCGGTCCGGCCTGGATTCAGCTTCGGCAATAACAGCCAACACGGCCTCGGCCAATCTTGTTGTACCGCGCTGTTGTTTCGCGACCACGGGTACAACTGGCACACCGAGCGCCGCGCCAAGCTTAGCGACATCTATAGAGAGTTTCTGGCGCTCCGCTATATCAAACATCGTCAGCGCAATTACCACGGGTTGTTTGGTTTCAATTAGCTGGCTCGCGAGATAGAGGTTCCGCACCAGGTTTGTCGCATCGACGACCACGATAACTGCATCGGGAGTCGGCATCTCTCGAGCTCGACCCAGCAGCGCATCCCGCGCGATTTGCTCATCTAACGACGTGGCTTCCAAACTATAGAGACCTGGCAAATCGATTAATTGTGCCGGTGGGAGTTCCGGCGCTAAGGTCCATAACCCAACTTTCCTCTCCACGGTCACCCCTGGATAGTTTGCGACCTTTTGCCGCATGCCGGTAAGTGCATTGAATAAACTTGTCTTGCCGGCATTGGGGTTGCCAGCAACAGCAATGATTAAAGGCCGTGTGAGAGGGTTAGCGACAGCCAGTTTAGTTCTTGGAATGGCACTCATCTAATTTTGGCGGGGGATTTGAAGTGAAAACCTACTCGCTCTGCAATGTGACTATGATCTCCTGTGCGTCAGCCCGTCTTAAAGCCAGATGATAGTCTCTGACACAGATTTGAATCGGGTCGCCCAGCGGCGCTGACTTAACCAGGCGGACCGGGGCCCCGGGCACGATGCCCATCTCCATTAACCGAAAAGTTACTTTGGCGGACCCCTCAACCGCCGTTACTCGGGCAATTCTGCCGCGTGGAATCTTATCAAGCGTCATGAGTCTCCCCCCCCCCGATCCAATTGAAAACGGATTTCAATATCGACACCTCGCCCTGTCATAGGCAACTCACAGGCCGTCCGGCGGTCAAACAAAACCAACCGTTTTGACGGGCGGAACCGCAACTCGTGCGGAATTCTGCGCAAGGCGACGGCTATATTGCGCAGAAGTACGAGTTTTCAAGTGGGGAGTTGTACGCGGATGCGTCCGGCACAAACCTTGCTCTGGCGAGCCCGCGTAGAACTTTCGTTTGCCTTTCAACGTGCGCAGAACGTGATGATCGCAAAAACAACAGAGCTGCTGAAGAAATATGATGTTCCCGGGCCGCGCTACACCAGTTATCCGACCATCCTCTACTGGAATGATGAACCTACCGTCGACGACTGGATTCAAAGCGTCTCACTGAGTTTAGATCGCGCCGCGCGTGACGGGGCCGGCGCGGCAATCTACATCCATATTCCTTTTTGTCGCTCGTTATGTACCTATTGTGGCTGCAACTCGCGCATAACCTCGAACACGACTCTGGGTCGTCCTTACGTCGAAACGGTTCTGCGCGAATGGAAAATCTATCGTGAGCGCCTTGATAGGCAGCGAATACCGCTGAGCGAACTGCATCTGGGCGGAGGCACGCCAACTTTTCTGTCCGCGGGCGAATTAGAACAGCTCATTGATGGGATTTTGGATGGCGTACGGCTGAGTCCGGATGCGGAATTCTCGATTGAGTCGGATCCCAGAGTTACGCACGCCGATCAACTCGCGGTTCTTAGCCGATTGGGTTTTCGCCGCTTGAGTCTGGGCATTCAGGACTTCGACCCGCGTGTGCAGTTGGCCGTCAACCGCGTGCAATCCGAGCTGCAGGTTCGCGTCGTCACCGAGCACGCACGAGCCCTCGGTTTTAACAGCATCAATTTTGACTTGATTTACGGTCTACCTTTTCAAACTTTGCGCAGTATCGAGCAGACAGTCACCGCAGTGATGCGTCTCAGACCCGATCGCATCGCCTTCTATGGTTACGCACATGTGCCGTGGGTGAAACCCGGTCAACGTCATTTCACCGAAGCGGATTTGCCCACAGGCGATCAAAAACGGACGCTGTATGAGTTTGGCCGAAGATTATTGGAGGCCGGCGGATACCGCGAGATAGGCATGGACCATTTTGCATTGGAGACGGATTCACTCTGGCGCGCCTCAGTTACAGGCACGCTCCATCGCAATTTCATGGGTTATACCTCACGTTTGGTATCACCACTGGTCGGTTTAGGCGTCTCGTCAATCAGCGACTCCTGGGAGATGTTTGTTCAAAACGAGAAACAACTGGAGCGATACGAACAAAGAGTAGCTAAGGATGAAATTCCTCTTTTTCGTGGGCATCGCTTGCATGGCGAGGATCGCATTCTGCGCCGGCATATCTTGAACCTGATGACTCGATTTGAGACTGAATGGAAATCAAGAGAGTTGCGTGTTCCTTATCTTCAAGACATTGAGACAAAGCTTGCAGAAGCGCGTCGCGATGGTCTCGTCCGGCTGAGAGGCAATCGCTGCGAAGTAACTCAGGAAGGAAGAGCGTTTCTGCGCAATATTTGTATGGCCTTTGATGCGCGCCTGGCGCGCAAGGCGCCGGACACAGAGATTTTTAGTCGCACTATTTAGAAGGTTTGCTAAAGAAATGAAACGAGGAATCCTGCTACTCAATTTTGGTGGCCCCTGGACGCTGAGCGATGTAAAGCCCTTTCTTTACCGGCTGTTTGTCAATCCCAGCGTGCTCGTGGGAATACCGTCTCCGTTCCGACAGCTTCTCGCCTTCACGATCGCCCAGGTTAAGGGACCATCGTCCGTAAGGAGCTATCGCTCAATCGGCTCAGGCTCCCCTCAGCTCAGGTGGACCGCAACGCAGGCCGAAGGGTTGCGTAGTCTTTTAAACAGGGATTCCATTCGAGTGGAGATAGGGATGCGCAGTGCTGAACCTACTATCGCCACAGCAGTACGACGCCTGCAATACTGGGGTGCCGAGGAACTCGTGCTGCTCCCACTCTTCCCCCAATTTTCGACAACCACTACGGGGACGTGTTTTAAGGCAGTTGAACTGGCCCTCGAGGAACTCAACTGGCACCCGGTGGTGAGGCAGATCACCAGGTGGCCAGACGATCCCGGCTACATCAAACTCCTGCGAAGAACGATTGACGAGGCGGTCACCCGAGCCGAAGCTGAAGCTAACGGGTCGCAGCCTTCTATTCACGTATTGTTTTCCGCCCATTCGTTGCCGCAGAAGATCGTGCGGCTCGGTGATCCCTATCCTCTCGATGTGGCGCGCACCGTTAAGGCTGTCACGAAAGATCTCATTCGCCCCTGGTCGCTCGCCTTCCAATCTCGCAACGGGCGCTTACCGTGGCTTAGACCATACCTGGAAGAAGAGCTCAAACGATTGGGCCAGGAGGGGGTTCGGAACGTGGTGGTAGTGCCGCTCAGTTTCGTCAGTGATCATATTGAGACATTGTTCGAACTCGACCAGTTCTATGCAGGCGTGGCAAGGAACCACGGCATTACAAGTTATTATCGGGCGCGTTGTTTTAATAGCGACCCTGCCTTTCCGCGTGTGTTGCATTCGCTGTTGTTGGCGTGTTGACGATCAGAGGAGAAAGAAAGAGATCAGTTTTTAGAAGGTCTTTCTGAAACAGCTTATGATTGGCAGAGCTAATACAAACAGACGCGAAGTGACTGTTGTAGGTGCCGGTATCTCCGGCATGCTGGCAGCGTATGCCCTTGATTCAAGGGGATATCAAGTAACACTGATTGAAGAGAAGGCGGCCGCCGGCGGCCTGATAAGAACCAACAAAACTGATTTTGGCCTCTCGGAAAGCGCGGCTCACTCGCTAATTGCGACCGAACCAGTAAGACAGTTATGTCGCGATCTCGAGGTGGAGCTTCTCTCCCCACGCAAAGGCTCCAAGGCCAAATACATCGTCCGCAACGGCAAACTCCGGCGCTTTCCCCTGACGATAGGTGAGACGCTCGACACGGCCGGCCATGCAGCGCGGGCGCGTTGCGTTAATGGCGCGGCGCAGAACCTTGATGAGTGGGCACGCAGGCATCTGGGGAATGCGGCGCTCGACTACTTGCTGACACCGTTGGTTCGTGGAATCTATGGTGTTCAGCCAGCCCAACTGGGTGTTTCTACAGCCTTCCCAACTTTGAAGCTACCCGTAGGAAAGACTTTGCTGGGAACCCTGGTCAGCAATCGTCGAAAGGGGAAGAAGAAAAAGGAAAGTAAGCAGCGTGTGGCTCCGAGATTCGGAATGGGCGACCTGGTTGGCAAGCTCGAGCAGCGATTAGAGCAGAGGCTCGGCTCGCGATTCCGGCGCGGCGAAAGCGTCACCGTGCTGCCGGACGCAGCCAATGTTGTCCTTGCCACTCCCGCTTACGCCGCCGCGAAACTGCTCGAACGTGCGGCCCCGGCGCTGGCAGGGGAGTTGGCATCTGTTTGCTACACGCCGATCGTGTCTGTTACTACGTTCGTGCGTCGAGAGGCTTTCGATCATCCCATTCATGGCGTAGGCGTTTTGATGCCCGCTCGCGAAAACACGAAGGCTTTAGGCATTCTGTTCAATTCGAGTTCTTTCGAATATCGCGTTGCTGATGATACTCGCCTGGCGTCGTTCACAGTAATGATGGGTGGTACATCGCAACCAGGGTGGTTGTCGGCGAGTGACGACGAGATCAGGCAGACGATTAAGTTGGAGTTGGCCCACCTGTTGGGAATTCGCGAACCGCTTGCCGTGGTAATCCACCGTTGGCCGGCAGCATTGCCGCAATACTCCGTGAACCTTGAGAAGGTCTGGCAGCTAGCGCGGGAAACCTGGTGCTCGCAACCTGGTCGAATTCTTTTTGGCAATTACACGGGGCAGATCAGCCTGCGTGGGATTATCGAAAGCGCAATGGCGCCTGACTGGCTCTAAGCCAGTGATCTACTCGCGCCTCTCCATTTCCATCCTTCACTGGTAACTGAATCTCCTCCTTTACAGCCGAGCAAATCTCGGCCATTGTTATCCAGAATTACGACCTGACCAGCGAGAGGATAAGTTCCTGATGGTTGATCCGACTCCGTCAGCCGGGGCCGAACCAGACGAACGATCTGAAAAGTTTGGTTTTGGAGGACATCCGCGCGGACTGCCGACCCTGTTTTTTACTGAGCTCTGGGAGCGGTTCAGCTACTACGGAATGAGGGCCATTCTCGTTCTTTACATGGTCACTCCTGTGGCCCAGGGCGGGCTCGGCTTCGATACGAAACACGCCACTTCGATCTATGGTACCTACACCATGTCGGTCTACCTGACTGCCCTGCCTGGCGGGCTGGTAGCCGATCGATGGCTCGGAGCACGACTTGCCGTCCTGTTGGGTGGAATCGTCATCGCCTGCGGACACTTTTCGATGGTGTTTCACTCAATCGCCTTCCTGTACCTGGGGATGGTGCTAATTGCAGTAGGCACAGGCCTCTTGAAACCAAATATCAGCGCTATGGTGGGCAGCCTCTACCCGGAGAACGATCCGCGGCGCGATAGCGGTTTCTCGATCTTCTATATGGGCATCAACATCGGAGCCGTGCTCGCGCCGCTCGTTTGCGGCTTTCTGGCTCAGCACGAAGGTTTCAGAAACTTTGTAGCTTCACTTGGCTTCCATCCCGCTACGAGTTGGCATTGGGGGTTTGGCGCCGCCGGCGTGGGAATGACGCTGGGATTGATCATCTATGTTTTGAACAGCAAACAATTCTCGCAGGTCGGGCGAAGGGCAATAGTGCAGAAGGAAGACGTTGTCGCCGAGAGGCTGCCGCTAACCCGAAACGATTACAAACGGATTGCTGCGATCTTTATCTTCTTTCTGTTTACCATACTTTTTTGGGCCGCTTATGAACAGAAGGGCGCCAGCCTGAACCTGTTTGCTTTAAAACTTGTGCGAACGGAGCTCTTCGGGTTCGCTTTTCCCTCAAGCTGGTTACAGTCTTTAACGCCTCTGTTTGTGATTTTGTTGGCGCCACTCTTCTCTATTTTGTGGGTGCGTCTGGGAACACGGCAGCCATCGAGTCCAGTGAAGTTTGTCCTGGGCTTGTTATTCATCGGGCTTGCATATTCACTGTTGGTTCCGGGTGCGGCCCTTACGGCAAGCGGCCGGATCAGCCCTCTCTGGCTGGTAGGTCTCTACTTTCTGGAGGTGGTCGGCGAAATGTGTTTGAGCCCCGTTGGGCTCAGTACCGTTACAAAGCTCTCACCCGCCAAACTCGTGGGAATTATGATGGGTGTGTGGTTTTTGGCAGCTTCTTTTGGAAGCAAACTCGCCGGCTATCTCTCCGGCTTCTTTGTGGTGGATAACGCCGGCACCCTGGTTCGGCTCTACGGTGGAATTGCCGCCGGACTGTTAGTGTCGGCTGCAGTGCTGGCGCTCCTGACACCGAAGGTCAAGAAGCTGATGGGGACAGTACATTGACAATGCCGCTCAACTCTGGGGAATTCTCCCTCGTTAGGCTGCCATATAACCCATCCGCCCTTTGAATTGCCGGAAATACCAGTTGATCTTTAGGCACAAGCTTTGCCGTCCTCTGGCGGCTTGGGCAATCGCCTGGCCGCGATTATGGTGTATGATTTGTTTGAGGATCATTGTTTCCGCTCGATCGAGGTGAATAAAAGTGAGTGATAAAGGCACTAAGAAATGGGTTTATCTTTTCGAAGAAGGAAGCGGGGAAGATAAGGCACTGCTAGGTGGTAAGGGCGCCGGACTATGTGAGATGACGCGCGCCGGTCTACCCGTTCCGCCCGGCCTGGTGGTAACCACCGAAGCTTGTAACGCTTTTTTTGCCAACGACAAGAATTTCCCCGACGGTATGTGGGACCAGGTACTCGAGGCCTTAAAGAGGATCGAAGAGAAGGTGGGTAAGCGTTTTGGCGATACGCAAAATCCGCTGCTGGTGTCGGTGAGATCGGGCGCGGCGTTTTCGATGCCGGGAATGATGGACACGGTGCTGAACCTCGGTCTGAACGAGGGCACAGTGCAGGGGTTAGCGGCACAAACCGGGGATCTCCGTTTTGCGCTCGATGCCTATCGTCGATTTGCGTCCCTTTTTGGCGAAATAGTAATGGGTGTAGCGCACGAAAAGTTTGAACGTGTAATGGACCGGTTCAAAGCACAGACCACGGGCGGCCGCGATACCGACCTCAAGACCGATGACTTGCGCGAGATTATAGCCACTGAAAAACAGATCATTCTTGCTGAACAGCGCGCCATTCCCGAGGATCATTATGAGCAACTGCGCGTAGCAATAGCGGCTGTCTTCAATTCCTGGATGGGCCGGCGCGCCACTGATTACCGGCGCATTAATCGAATACCGGATTCGCTTGGCACGGCCGTAAACGTACAGGCAATGGTTTTCGGCAACATGGGTGAGAATAGTGGTACCGGTGTTGCTTTCACGCGCAATCCTTCAACAGGCAAGAAAGAGCTCTATGGTGAATATCTGTTGAAGGCCCAGGGTGAGGATGTTGTGGCGGGCATTCGCAATCCGAATCCGATAATTCAACTCAAGAAAGAGCTTCCCAAAGTCTACGAAGAGTTTGCCGCGATAGCCAATCTGCTGGAGCAGCACTATCGCGATATGCAGGATGTAGAGTTCACTATCGAGCGAGGCAAGCTCTGGATGTTGCAGACGCGCACCGGTAAGCGCAGCGGCGCGGCCGCCGTTCGCATTGCGGTGGAGATGGTCTACGAGAAACTGATCGACAGCGCAACCGCAGTTCAGCGCGTAACGCCGGAACAATTGGACCAGTTGTTGCACCCCACAGTAGACCCGAAAGCAGAAGCCACCGTTCTTGCAACAGGCCTTCCGGCAAGTCCCGGAGCGGCTCAGGGTCAAGTTATCTTCAGTCCTGATGAGGCGGAAGAGTTGGCGCGGGATGGGGCGAAAGTAGTATTGGTGCGGCAAGAGACGAGCCCTGATGACTTTCATGGAATGGTTGCAGCCCAGGCAATTGTGACCGCCCGCGGCGGCATGACCAGTCACGCTGCAGTGGTAGCGCGAGGCATGGGTAAGACCTGTGTGAGCGGGGCCAGCTCGTTGAATATCGATTACAGTCAGCAACAGTTCAGTGTGAACGGGACAGTAGTCACCAAAGGCGAATGGATTACTGTTGATGGCTCAACCGGCCGAATTTTTCTAGGACAAGTACCCACGGTCAGGCCAGATCTCGGTACCGATTTTCATGAGTTGATGAGCTGGGCTGACAAGTTTCGTCGGCTGCGGGTGAGGGCTAATGCTGACACGCCGCGGGATACAAAGGTGGCCAGGCAGTTTGGCGCTGAAGGTATAGGCCTCTGCCGCACGGAGCACATGTTTTTCGGCGATCAAAGACTTGCTGTAATGCGCGAGATGATTCTGGCGGATGGCGTTGGCGCGCGCGAGAAGGCGCTGGAAAAACTGCTGCCCTTACAGCGTGGTGATTTCGTGGGCATCTTTCGCGAGATGTCTGGCTTGCCGGTGACGATACGCTTGTTGGATCCGCCGTTACACGAGTTTTTGCCCAATGCCGAAGAGCTACTAACCGAATTGGGTGAATTAAAGATGCGTCTGCGCGGCGCGGAATCGCTTGGCAATATGGACAAAATTCTTGACGACATCGACGAGAAACGCCGATTGCTGCGTCAGGTGGACCGTATCCGCGAGGCAAACCCCATGCTCGGCTTTCGCGGCTGCCGTCTGGGTCTTTTGTTTCCAGAAGTCACCCGGATGCAATGTCGCGCGATCTTTGAAGCCGCCTGTGAAGTGCAGGGCGAACGGAAGAAGTTAACTCTGGAGATCATGGTACCGCTGGTGTCGCTTAGTGAGGAATTGCGACAACAACGCGAAATTATCGATGAAGTTGCGCGACAGGTAATGGGTGAGCACGGAATGACAATCGAGTATCGCGTTGGAACAATGATCGAACTACCACGCGCGGCGCTGACCGCCGATACTATCGCGACGCATGCCGACTTCTTTTCATTTGGCACAAACGATCTGACCCAGACTACCTTCGGTCTAAGTCGCGATGATTCAGGGCGGTTTCTACCGAATTATGTGGACCGTAAGATTATCAGTGACGATCCGTTTCAGGTACTTGATCGCGAAGGAGTCGGGCAACTGGTCAGGCTCGGGACCGAGCGAGGACGCAGCGTTAAGCCGGACCTAAAAATTGGCATCTGTGGCGAGCACGGGGGTGATCCGACGTCAATTGCTTTCTGCGATGAGATTGGTTTGGATTATGTCAGTTGCTCGCCCTATCGAGTGCCGGTGGCCCGCCTGGCGGCAGCACATTCATCCTTAACGGCTGCGGCCCGCGCCGCAAATCAAGAAGCTGAAGCTGAACGAGCTGGAGCTGCACAACTGTGAACGTCCGCTGGCACAGGATGTTTCAGAAACTCTCAGTGCGAATCACGATGCGAACTATTCTGGCTTCGCTACTCGCTTTTTGGATAACGGGGGCAGGCTGTATGCTGGGTTGCACAAACAGCACCCGTTTGCCTGAGCCTCAAAAACTACAGAAGCACAGTCGCGCCACAATTGCCTCTGCCGAGTCGTGTTCCTCATCTGAAGCTCATTCCTGTTGTACAAAACACCGCAACCGTCAACTCGTTTCTGATCCAACAACCATAGTCAATCATGGGATAGTTCTCTCTGACGCTTCAGGGACAGTCACCACATGCCCCTTGGCTGTGCGAGCGTTGGCCGTAAGCGCAAAGACTCGCACTGAATCTACCTCAACGGCCTCATTGACCCACTCTCTGCCACCAGCCGACCATTCACTGCGACTGGTAGCCGCAGCACCTCCACGAATTGAATTCCCCAATCGTGGACATACCTACCTGCGCTGTTGTGTCTTTCTGATCTAGAGATCTGCCCGCGGGAATAGACGCAGGGTCTGTTTTAATTGGAGTATCGTTGTTCTTACTGGAACACCCATACCCCAGGCAATCATCTTTCTAGACAGGAGAACAAAATGAAAAACATCAAAGGCTTTACTCTAGGCCTGGTCCTGGGCTTGGCGCTTGCCCTTTCCGGCGTCGGCTTGGCCCAGACCACCTCGCAAACCCCTAACCAAAAAGAGAAGCCAACATGCTGCTCAATGGAGTCGTGTTGCTGCAAAGGAGATTCGTGCGCGATGAAGCATGAGTCAAAGGACAATTCATCAAAAGATGGATGCTGCTGTTGCAGTGGCGACTCCTGCAAAATGAAGATGAAAGACAAGCACAAGCAAGGTTAATTTGTAGGGGCGTCACTCCGTGGACGCCCCACTTTTCCTTTTCAACCACTTGGTCCTTGGGGCGGGGAGTTGACGCCCCTACAAATGCCCCGATGATTGAATCGCCATTCAGTGCAGCTGAGGAAAGTTCCGCAAACTCTGGGCGAAAGCGCCCAACACAAGCCTGAAATTTCAACAAAATGACGTCTTCGCGCCCCGGCACATTGCTTGCCAAAGTTCCTGCACGAAAGGTGGCGGGTCTTAGGGTGTGGCCTAGGAACAATGCCTGAAATCAACAAATCGACCTTCGTCGGCCAGCACTCCAGCTTTCGTCCTGCCTCCCAATCGAGAAGTATTTGCTTCGCAAACGTTTCGAGATATTTGTTTGTGATAATTCGGTCCCAGCAGACTATTAGCTCAGGGGGATAAGTAGATGATCCCAACAAAGATCTTAAAGATATCAATCGGCGGTTCCATCCTGGCGTTGCTTCTGTGGGTAGGATCAAGCTCCTTCTCCCGACCAGCTTTGGCGAACCTGGCCGATAGCGGCTCAGGAGATGGCAAAGTTCTCACAGATGAATACATCGGTAGTGAGACTTGCAAAGAATGCCATGAGGAACAGTTCAAGAAGTTTAGCCATACATCTCATGCGCGGCTCGCAAACATAGGTAGCTGGAAGAACAAGGTCACGGGCTGTGAGTCATGTCACGGGCCCGGTAAAGCCCACGTTGAAGAAGGTGATCCCAAAAAGATCATCAATTTCAAGAATAGGTCAGCCAAAGAAACCTCCGAGACCTGCCTAACCTGTCACGCGGGCAAAGAAGAGCACAATAACTATCGACGCGGTGAGCACTGGCGCAATGACGTGGGCTGCACGGATTGTCACTCCGCCCACGGTGATCCTGGTGGGGCAAATCTCGCCTCCTCCAATACTTTCGTCAGCGCTGCCAATGCGGAGAAGCCGGGTTTTTCAACGATTAAGTTGTTGAAGGTGAGCGATCCCCAGCTTTGCCTTGGTTGCCACAGCGAAGTAAAGCATCAGTTCAACCAGCCGTTCCATCATAAGGTTCTCGAAGGCGTAATGCGTTGTACGGATTGCCACAACCCGCACGGCGGTTTCGAAACAAAACAAACCAGATTGGCGACCGGAGCAGACGCTGCCTGTATCAAGTGCCACGCTGACAAACAGGGTCCTTTCACGTTTGAACATGCTCCAATTAAGACTGAAGGTTGTATGGCCTGCCATACGCCCCACGGCTCAGCTAATCCACGCTTGCTCACTAGAAACGTCATGTCGCAGCTCTGTCTTGAGTGCCACAGCGTTGATCGCGGGGTTGGCGCTCTGGAGCCCGTCGGACCAACACACAACCTGAATCAGCAGTACAACAACTGCACAGCCTGTCACGTGAAGATTCACGGATCACGCTCGAGTCCCGTGTTCTTCAGATAGTAGACCTAAGTCTGAATCATATTAGAGCTTGGCGCGAGTTAGGCGGAGAGGAAGGGCAGGATGAAAAACAAAGTCGCAACGAAGTTAATGAGGCTGGCAGTATTCGCCATGG
This sequence comes from Pyrinomonadaceae bacterium, assembly GCA_035283325.1. Taxonomy (GTDB): domain Bacteria; phylum Acidobacteriota; class Blastocatellia; order Pyrinomonadales; family Pyrinomonadaceae; genus PSRF01. The sequence goes on from DATEUF010000133.1 coordinate 12,473, forward strand.
GCCTGGCGCTTTTCGCAGGAGTAGCACAAGCGCAGCAATCCTCGGTGAGCGCAAACGGAACTGCGAAGAAAGACTCGACCGACTCTGGTGTTACGGCCCCTGTTGAAGCTGGAGAAACGGCCGGTGATTACACGGTCATTTCCAGCATCGAGGTCGGCTATCGCGGGCTGCGCGTTGACGGGGATGTCAACAAGTATAAGAGCGACCTGAACTACAAAGCTGGACCGCGTCTCTTTGACACAAGCTTTCTTCTCCGCTCGACGGACGGTAAGAGTGGGCTCTTTGAGACGTTTCTCGTGACGTCCAGTGGTTGGGGAGCTGACCCCCAGGGCCAAATGCGAATCAGCGTGGAGAAATCCAAGTGGTTTCGTTTTGATGGAAGTTACCGCCGATTCAAGTATTACAGGTTTCTAAATAACTTCGCGAACCCCAATTGGATTTTTTCAGGAGGTTTCACTCGCCCGCCTGATCCAGTCACGGGTGAGCATGGTTACAACACCTATCAGAAGCTAGGTGATTTCGATCTCACAATATTGCCCAAAAACGAGCGCATCAAGTTCTATCTGGGCTATTCTCCGGAACGCTATAGTGGTCCGGCCTTTACCAATTATCATGCGGGCGGAAATGAATTCATGTTACTGTCGGAGCTCAGGTCACGGGCCAACGACTTCCGCGTCGGTGCCGATGCCCGGATCGGCCCAATCGACTTGTCATTTCTTCAAGGGTTCCGCCGCTTCAGAGATGACAGCGTCATTGATCTCGGACCAACGTCGGGTTTGAATGCCAATCCCGCGGTAGCCAGGTTGACTAGTTTCGTACGGAACGAACCGTCGCGAGGAAGCGTCAATTACACGCGCTTCAGCGCGCATACTCTTCTGGCTCGCAAACTCGATATGACGGCGCGCCTCGTCTACAGTAGCGCAACCAATGATTTCGGGGTTATTGAGACGATCAGCGCGAGAAATTGGAATCCCAGATCCGGCTCCACTTACAATCCGCCAAACATTTTAACTCAGGGCACCTATAATTTTGCCGGGAATGCCAAGCGACCTAATACGCTTGCCGACTTTGGCGTTACCTACCTGGCCACGGATAACTTCCGACTCTCCAATACATTCCGGGTTGAGACATTCCAAATCAATGGCAGTGATTTTTATACAACGGCGTTCTTTTTTACACGGACCAACGGCACGGCCCTCCCTCCGCTGCTGGCGACAGACCTTGGTACCACTAAGATAACTAAGTACCGTAAAATTCAGGACACTGTTGAGGGTGACTACCAATTCAACAATCATTACTCCGTGCATTTTGGTTATCGATATGGGAGCCGGCATATCGAGGAGTTTTTAACCGGATTCAATCCGGGTGCGCTTGTACCAGCGCGGCTGACGACCGAATCAGAACTTGAGGACAATCACACCAACGCTTTCTTTGGTGGCTTTAAAGCCCGGCCGCTAAGTAACTGGACCATCTACTTCGACGCTGAGCGCGGCACGGCAGACAACGTCTTCACGCGGATTGGTAATTATGATCATACCAATATAAGAGCGAAAACGAGGTATGCTCCCTCACGAAACTTCTCGTTTAACCTGGCAATAATAACCAGAGACAATTCCAACCCCTCGGAGATTGCCGGAGTTTCCCTGGAAGATTTTGGGGTGAGCACTAAGTCTCGTGTTTTCACATCTTCGTTCGACTGGCTTGTTGTTCCGAAGTTATCCATTGGTGCGGGCTACAACTACAACTGGATTAACAGTGATGCGGTGATCGATTTCTCCTATCTTAGCTCGAGCAATTCGGCGCGCCGCGGCCACAGTGTCTATTATATGCGGAACAACTTTTTCTTCTTCGATGCTGTCGCCCGGCTCTTCCCACGCGCCACGTTGTACGCGTCGTATCGAATTAACAAGGACAACGGACAAGGCCAGCGCCGATCGAACCCGACTGGTAACCCCGCAGTGCTGGTCACTTCGTATCCGCTTAACTACCAGTCGCCTGAGGCTCGTCTGGCGATTAAGATCAACAGGAGGCTCGACTGGAACATCGGTTATCAATATTATAACTACAACGAGAGCGTACTCGTTGGTCCAAGGCCGCAGAACTATCACGCCCACTTACCATATACGTCTCTGAGGATCTATTTTGGACGGCGTGAGTAATAATGGAGGCAGGCTCCACAAAACGGGCTTGAGTAAACAGCAACACTAACGCGCACGGGGCCAGAGCAAAGGTACTATTCTTACCTTCTCTGGCCCTTTGAACATGCCCCTTCAGTAAACTGCTATTTCCAATCTTTTCTTGGAGGAGCTCATAGATGCCAGTCATGCAGGATCGGCCTATGGTCAAGGCTGCTCAGCTTCCAGCTGCCGGGCGACGGCGCTTTCTCGATTATCTCCTTGGGACCACTGTCGTCGCGACGTTGGGCGCAATTGTCTATCCAATCTTTCGCTTCATGTCGCCTCCAGAGATTATCGAGGCGGCGCAAAACTCTGTGGTCGCTGCGAAGTTAAGTGAATTGCCGGCGAATTCGGGTAAGATCTTCAAATTCGGCAATAAGCCCGGCCTAGTCGTTCGGACAAGTGAGGGCGAGTTGAGGGCCTTTTCGGCGGTATGCACGCATCTGGATTGCATTGTTCAGTATCGAGCCGATACTAAACAGATTTGGTGTGCTTGTCATAACGGCCAGTACAACCTGAACGGCAAAAACATCGGTGGACCACCGCCACGACCATTGGAAGAGTTCGCAGTTAACCAGCGGGGCGACGACATAGTAGTCACGAGGTCCTGAGAGAGCATGCAGTTAGCAGCCTTCACACAGTGGCTTGACGAGCGCCTTTCCCTGTCCTCGCTGGGCCAAATCGCCAGCAAGAAAGAAGTGCCTCTCCACAGGCAGAGCATCTGGTATTACTTTGGGGGCATGACGTTGTTTCTGTTCACGGTCCAGGTCGTGACGGGAATTTTGTTGCTTCTATATTACCGGCCCAGTGCGGAAAACGCCTTTGAAAGCGTGCAATTCATTGTCACCGAGGTGAAGTTTGGCTGGCTGATCCGCTCCATACATAGTTGGTCCTCCAATCTCATGATCCTGACGTTGTTTATTCATATGTTCAGCGTCTATTTCATGCGCGCTTACCAGCGGCCCCGGGAGCTAACCTGGCTAAGTGGAGTAGTGTTGCTCTTTATCTCCATCTGTTTCGGCTTCAGCGGTTACCTGCTTCCCTGGAATGAGGTCTCATATTTCGCTACTAAGGTCGGAACCGATATCGCCGGTGTATTACCGTTCGTAGGAAAGACCATGCTTCGTTTTTTGCGGGGCGGCGACGACGTTACCGGCGGAACGCTGACTCGCTTCTTCGGATTTCATGTGGCAGTGCTGCCTGCAGCCGCCACAGTTTTCATAGGTATTCACGTCTTACTGGTTCAGCTCCACGGCATGCATGTGCCGTCGCGATATGAGCAGAGTCATCGCCGCATGAAGTTCTTCCCCAATTTCCTGCTCCGTGATGCAATTGGCTGGATATTGGCTATCGGGGTGCTGGCGGCCCTGGCAGCTCTTCTTCCCTGGGAGTTGGGCGTGAAAGCAGATCCTTTTGCTCCGGCGCCGGCGGGCATCAAGCCGGAATGGTACTTCCTCTTCATGTTTCAAACATTGAAGTACATTCCGGCGAAGATCCTGTTTTTTGACGGAGAAGTAATTGGGATTCTCGCGTTTATGATCGGCGGACTGATCTGGTTCTTGATCCCGTTTCTCAACAGGTCGGAGGGGCCACGCACAAGATTGATCTTCAACATCTTCGGTGTGCTGGTGGTCCTATATATTGCGGTGATGACAATCGTCGGGTTTCTGGCTTAAGCGGAAGTGGTGGTCCGATGACGCGCAAGCAGCAAATCTCCCTGATCCGCGAACCAGCAGTGGGTTGCCGATTGCTTGTAAGCGGAAGTCGAAGTTTTGTCGCGCTATTGTCTGCCCTACTTCTTATCTGCCTTTGCGGCCTTGTGGCGACGGCGCAAAAGAAGAACTCGTGCGTAGACTGTCATTCGCGCCTCGAAGGAAAGATTGGCGATCCTGCACGCACCATCAAAGATGACGTGCACCTGTCACGCGGAATGGCCTGCAATGATTGTCATGGTGGAGACCCATTAGCGGACGACAAGACGGCAGCCAAAGATCCGCGCAAGGGCTACCTGGGTAAACCACGAACGGTTGATATACCGGCCTTCTGTGGCAAGTGCCACAACGACGCGAACTTCATGAAGAAGTTTAATCCGTCGTTACGCGTGGATCAGGAGAAGGAATACTCAACGAGCGTCCACGGGTTGCTGCTGCTCAAAGGAAATGAAAGAGTGGCGACTTGCATCAGTTGCCACGGTGTGCATGGCATTCGCGCCGTTACAGATGCTTTGGCCTCTGTCTATCCACTAAATGTTGCTGAAACCTGTGCAAAATGTCATGGCGATCAGAATTACATGCAGGCGTTTGGGATTGCCACGGATCAATATGTAAAGTACAAGGGCAGCGTTCACGCGAAGGCCTTGTACGAGCGGCAAGACTTATCGGCGCCGACGTGTAACGATTGTCATGGGAATCACGGTGCTGCTCCGCCCGGTATTGCTTCCGTAGCCAATGTTTGCGGGCAGTGTCATGTACGTCAGGCTGAATTATTTCAGGCGAGCCCGCATAAAGCGGTTTTTGATGACCGGCAATGGGGTGAATGCGTCAAGTGTCATAGTAATCATGATATTGCGGCACCCAGTGATGATCTGATTGGAACTGGGGAAAAATCGCTCTGTGTAACGTGTCACAAGTCTGGTGAAGCCGGTTTTGTTGCCGCAGGGGCAATGCGCACGCGCATCGACGATCTGCTGGCTGGTATCGACAGAGCCACGGAGATCCTCAATCGTGCGGAACGAGCGGGTATGGAGGTAAGCCGGCCGAAATTCGAATTGCGCGAAGCGGTTGATGGGGTCACTCACGCGCGCGTGTTGATTCATACATCCTTGCCACAGGAGGTTGATAAAGTTGTCGACCCGGCGCTTGAAGTGACCAAGAAGACATACCTGGCCGGAGAAGCGGCGCTCGCTGAACGAAGTTTTCGTCGCAAGGGCCTGGTGATATCGCTCTTTTTTATTCTATTTCTTGCGGTTCTGGTTTATCTAAAAGTTAGAGAGATTGAGAGCCGGCAGCCAGCAGCTTGAGCTGTCTGCTGTAACGTGACGTGCGGAGAAAGAATTGACTGAGCGCAGGCAACGAATAACCGAGCTGCTCGTGCTTTTCACGGTGATCCTTTTACTCAGCGCTTCGCTCTGTTTTATCCCGGGCGCTGGAGCTAGCTCGACCACTGGAGCGCAATCATCTTCGCAGCGACGCCCTCAACTTCAAACGCGACGTGTGGCTCCCAAACCACGCGTTGACTACGGCAGTTTCTCTCACCGCTCGCACGTCGAGAAACAGAAGCTTGCATGTGATACTTGTCATCACTTTCCGTCGAAAAACTGGAACATGGTCCGCAAAGGAGACGAAGCTTTTCCAGACGTCACCGACTTTCCCGAACATGCGGCCTGCCTTAACTGTCATCGAATTCAATTCTTTGCCAGGGAACGTCCAGCCCCCAGGATCTGTAGTAATTGCCACGTAGCCGTCACTCCCAAAAATACAGCTCGATATCTATTCCCCAGCTTGGGGGAGGCCTTCATAGCCTCGACCAGGGCCGAAGGTTTTGTCTCCGAGTTTGCCGTGTCGTTCCCGCATGACAAACATGAGGAGGTTGTAGGCAAATACATTCCGTCGCGGCAGGAAAATGCGGTCCGTGTTGTGACAGTCTCATTTAGTTTGAACAAGGGCAGCCGGCAGGAGGCAGCACCGAAAAGTTGTCCGGTGTGCCACCAAACTTACAAGCCGCAAGGCGATTCTGAAGATGAGTTTGTGACCAAACCGCCGAAGGACTTGCCTGAAGAGGCCTTTTGGCTGAAGAAGGGCACCTTTAAAACTGTGCCTGTGAGTCATGCATTGTGTTTTACCTGTCACTCAGACGATTCAGGCATAGAGCCTTTGCCGAAGAACTGCGCCAGTTGCCACAAGCCGGCGCCCGAGGGTGTTCGACCATTGCGAGATTTTGATCGCAAGCTAGCGGCCAGCATGGGTATCACTGATCGCCTGATGCTAACTCGCTGGTCGCGCCGCAGTGCCGCCCGTTTTCGGCATGAGTTTGCCGTCCATGCCGAGCTCAGTTGCTTTAGATGTCACAATCCAGCAGTAATGAACACTCTGGATGAGAAGACTCTGGTATCGGTCAAGTCTTGTGCTGGAGGATGCCACGTCGAATCAACAGATGAAGGAGTTCTGAATTACGAGATTGAGCAGAGGAAAAGGATGCCCGGGTTTCAGTGCACGAAGTGCCACATAAAACTGGGCAATCAACCGGTTCCGGCTGATCATCTGGAGGCCGTCCAGAAGGCTACTTCGAAGTGAGCAAGCATTTGAGTACGTTGGGTGGGCCAACACGGAGTCAAGCTATGCAATCGGCGCGAACTAGCCGAGTTTGGATCATTGTTCTTGTGGTCGGTTCGCTAGCATTGTTCGCGGCGTTCTGCTCGCGTGAGCAAGCGCGAGCTCGTGAGTTTCGAAACGCGCATACTGAAGCCGAGCAGGGACCGGAAGCCACAGGGGATTTTTCGAGATTTCTGCATCGCTCTCCGAACCATGCAAGACTTCCTTGTCTGTTATGTCACAGGCGCGAAGGCAATTCACCACGGCCTGCTCTGCCTGGTGCTAACGGCCATCTTCCGTGCGCCGGCTGTCACGCACAGCAATTTGCCAATAACGAGAGCCCGATTTGTACCATCTGTCATACTGATGCGAAGTCGGGAGCTGTCAAAGGGTTTCCACCACTGAAGAGCTTTCGAGTGAAGTTTGATCATGCCCGGCACATTGGTATGGCCGGGGTAAGTTGCAGTACCTGTCACAAGGCCGCTCGCGGTGGCGTGTCTTTCTCAATTCCAGTTGGATTTAACGCCCACATCGTCTGTTATAGCTGCCATGTTCCGCGGCGCCAGGCGGGGGGACGCGACATCTCTTCTTGCGGGGTTTGCCATCAACTGGGAGGTTACGCTCGCACGCCATCCTGGACCACTGCATTTCGAATGAACTTCAGTCACGCAAAACATAGTGCGGCACAGGGACTCAACTGCAATGCCTGTCATAGCGTCAGGGCTGGAACGGCCCAACGGCGGCAAGTAACCGCGCCGCAAGCTGCCAATCACCATGCTGTGGGAACAACGCAGAGTTGTATGAGCTGTCATAATGGCAAAGCGGCTTTTGGTGGTGACGATTTTTCGGCCTGCAAGCGTTGTCACACTGGGAACACCTGGCATTTTTGACCGGTGCAGGGGTTAACGCCGGCTGGCCGCAGCTTGCGTAAAGTTACGCAACTTATGTGAAAAAAGCCGCATGGTTTTGCAAATACTGGACGCTATAAGTAGACGTTTGCACTAATGTTCGGGTGGCAGGTTCGGCACAGCCATTGCGCACACTCGCCCAAGGAGGCCTCAGCTTGGCCTCACCGTTTTGACGAAAGGTACATGGACTCATGAAACTGACTAGCATATTGCAGAGAATCGGGTTGGCTACGGCCGCAGCTGCGATCTTCACAGCTGTTCTAATCGCGGTGCCAACCGCAGGAGCAACTCAGGAACCAACGGATCCGGCGGCTTACTACAAGGCCAAGTGTTTCGCTTGTCATGGCGCAAAGGCCGAGAAGAAATTTGACGCCACGTTACCGGAAGAGCAGATGGTCGAAGCAATTCTGAAAGGCAAGAAGGCCGAAAAACCTCCAAATATGCCGAGCTTTGAAGCTAAGGGCGTAACCGCCGATCAGGCAAAAGCCTTGGCCGGCTACATGAAACACCTAAAGGAAACACCAGCTGGGAACTGAAACCCGCGGAGATAGTCAGCCAACCAGCCAGGCTTTGCGGAGTTCACCCGCTATTCACTTCCTCACTATGTAGGTTAGACTGCGCCCGCAGCAACCGCTTAGGAGGTGTTCCGTATAACGCGAGTCGCGAAAATGCGCAGTTACGTATTGGTAGCTGTCCTTAGCGTACTTTTGCTGGGCTGGTCCATGGGTTGGTGCAGCAGTCCTTTGCTGAAACCTGAACGTGTGCTTGCGCAGACGCAGACCGAAACCTCACCCGCGGCTGCAGCTACAACCAATCGTCAACCGAAAGCCGCGGGCGAGACTGCCCCTGCGATCTCGCCAGCCCTTCAATGTCAGGCGTGCCACGGACCAGGAAAAAAGCTTCCGTATCTGGGAGGCGCACTCTTTCATACTGATCCGCATAAAGCGTACGAGCAGGGTTTTCACGCTCAAGCCATCACAGGCGGTAGGAATGGTGGCAAGGCCGCAACCTGCCTGGACTGCCATGCTAAGAACGGGGATCTCAGCACAGTCCTTCCGGCAGACGACCCACAATCACCGATAAACCGAGTTAACATTGCGGCCACCTGCGGGAAGTGTCACGGAAACAAGGCAGTGATGCAGGGCAGCGGCATCAGCAATCGACCGTTTCTGTCTTACCAGGAAAGCGTTCATGCGCAGGCCTTGGCGCGGGGCAATACGAGCGCTGCAGTCTGCACTGACTGTCACAACAGTCACGACATTCGTCCAGCGTCCGATCAGCAGTCTTCGATCTTTAAGATCAACATTCCCAGGACCTGTGGGCAATGTCACCGAATGGAAGCGAATGAATTTGTCGCAAGCGTGCATGGGGTAGCAGTTTCACGCGGCGTATCTCGTGCGCCCGTATGCACCGATTGCCACGGCATTCACAACATCAAGGCGCCCTTCGATCCCGCGACCGCCGCCGTTGTGGCCACTGACTCCTGCGCACAGTGTCATGAGGGTGTGACCCTGACGCAGGAATTCGGCGTCGCCTCGGGCCGGGTTGCGAGTTACAAGGACAGCTATCACGGCCTGGCCTCTCGTCTGGGTTCGAAGATCGTGGCGAACTGTGCCAGTTGTCACGGAGTTCACAACATCCTGCCCTCATCAGATCCCAAATCAATGATCAATGCGCATAACCTGCCGCAGACATGTGGGCAATGTCACGTTGGCGCAAGCGCTAACTTTACCAGGGGAAGGATTCATCTGACTGAACCGGCAGTCTCGGAAGTCGTAGCTTCGCGTGACCTTGGCCTGGTGGGGACCAGAATCGTGCGGTGGATCTATTTGCCTGCCATATTCATCATCATCGGCGGCATGTTAGTTCACAACGGACTCATCTGGCGCAGTAAGGCTGTGGCCAAACGGCGCCTCGAATCGCGCACTCTGGTTCGTCTCACCAAAAACCAGCGTTTGCAGCACTGGCTACTGCTTTCCAGTTTTATTGTGCTTGTATTCAGTGGTTTTGCTCTCCAGTATCCCGATTCCTGGCTGGCGTGGCTCTTAGGTTCAAGCGAGTACTTGCGCCGAGTTATTCATCGCGTTGCCGCGGTTGTTATGCTCGGCGCGGGTGTCTATCACCTCGGTTATCTGGCGTTTACTAGCGAAGGCAAACAGTGGCTAAGAGACATCTTGCCACGATTGAAGGACGTCCGGGATGTCGTCCAGAACCTTGGTTACTATTCTGGCGCCAATTCGAACAAGCCGAAAATTGCGCGCTTTGGTTATGCTGAAAAAGCCGAATACTGGGCGGTGCTTTGGGGAACCGTAATTATGGGCCTCACCGGCTTGATGATCTGGTTTAAGCTTGGCTTCTTCAGTTTTCTCTCGCGTGGCTGGATTGAGATTGCGCTGGCTATACACTTCTACGAAGCCGTTCTCGCTACGCTTGCTATTATCGTTTGGCACTTTTATCACGTGATTTTCGACCCCGACGTCTATCCAATCAATTGGGCCTTTCTCGATGGGCGGATATCGGAAGAACTCTACAAGGAGGAGCACGAACTCGATTATGAACGCTTAGAGCAGTCGAAGCTGGGAGAAAAGGAGAAGGGGACCGACGAAGGGTCAGGAGGAGCAACGGTTCCCACACCCGGTGATTGAGTTTGCCTGTTTGTAGTAGGCGGCTGATAGTTCGCTTCGCCGCACAAATTCCTAGAACGACAGTATCTCTCTTTTGGCTTTACCGAAAGGCTATGTAAAGTAGTGCTATGAGCGAAGACCGAGCGGTACAGAAAACGCCCAGCGTTTTCCGAAACTACATAAGTTTTGCCGGCGCGGCAGTAGCAATCGCCGCCTTCCTCAGTATAGTGCTGCTCTTTCTGATTGAAATAACAGGCGGAACGGAAAAACCTTATCTTGGGATTTTCACCTATATCATCTTACCTACCGTGCTGGTATTTGGCCTGGCGATAGTTCCTGTAGGCATGTTGTTCGAGAGACGCCGCCGTCGCCGTCTCGCACCTGGTGAAGTTGCGGCTTATCCGAGCATCGATCTTAACGATCCTCGACGTCGCCGCACATTCTTCAGTTTTCTCGGTATAACTTTCATTTTCGTTTTCATTAGTGCGTTTGGCAGTTATCGCGCTTATGAGTACACGGAGACCGTCACTTTTTGTGGCGAGACTTGCCATACGCCAATGCAACCCGAGCATGCTGCGTATCTCGCTTCTCCACACGCGCGCGTGCGCTGTGTCGATTGTCATGTGGGTCCGGGAGCCGGCTGGTACGTGCGCTCCAAGCTTTCAGGCGCTTATCAACTTTATTCTGTCTCCTTTAACAAGTATCCGCGTCCGATCAAAAGCCCTGTTCACAATCTGCGGCCGGCCCCGGAGACATGCGAACAGTGTCACTGGCCGGAGAAGTTCTTTGGTGCGCAACTAAAGGTCTTCAATCACTACGGTTATGATGAAAAGAACTCTTTGCGCCGTACTCGCATGCTAATCAACGTCGGTGGCGGTAGTCCGGCAACAGGTTTCGTAACGGGTATTCACTGGCACATGAACATTGCCAATGAGATCACATACATCTCAACCGACCTTCAACGCCAGGTGATTCCGTGGGTGCGGATTAAGGACCGGCAGGGAAATGTAACGGAATACGTGGACCGCAATCGTCCGCTGACTCCCGACGAGGCTGCGCAGAAGGCGGCCCGCAGAATGGATTGCGTTGACTGTCATAATCGTCCCACGCATGTGTACCTGCCACCGGATCAAGCAGTCGATCAGTCGTTTGCGGCGGGAAAGCTTGATGGTTCATTGCCTTATCTAAAGAGAG
>DATEUF010000134.1:0-3204 GCA_035283325.1 Pyrinomonadaceae bacterium
CTTGCGTTGCTTGGAAATTGCCAAAGGGTATTCACCTCCTTTCATTAAAAAGTCTTTGCCTCGCAGAGCAATGGCAAAGACCTTCCACCCGAAAAAGGGATGTTTGGATCGGAATGGTCTTCACCTGGGCAGGAGATTAAGCCGATTTTTGAAAACGCGGCGCCTGCTGTCTCTGGCGAAGATTGGGCGACAATATCGCGGGCGATGATATCGGAAGCGATAAAATCGCCTATGATTATATCACCAAAATTGTTAGTGCCAGTATTACTCGGTGGCCTCCATCGATTGCGATTGCGCTGCATCGACCCGAATACCGGGTCCCATGGTGGAGGTCACAGTCACACGCTTGATATAGGTGCCCTTGGCCGCAGCCGGCCGGGCTTTTTTGATCGCCTCCATCAGCGCAGCCAAATTATCATAAAGTTTCTGCTGCTCAAACGAGACTTTGCCAATCGGAACGTGCAGGTTGGCGGTCTTGTCGACGCGAAACTCAACGCGGCCGGCTTTCGATTCGTCCACCACGCGTGGGATATCCTCAGCCGGGATCACGGTGCCGGCCTTGGGGTTCGGCATCAGGCCGCGCGGACCAAGGATGCGGCCCAAACGACCGACCTTTCCCATCATATCCGGGGTGGCGATCGCGACATCAAAATCTGTCCATCCACCCTGGATCTTGGTGATCATCTCATCATCATCTGCGATGTAATCCGCGCCGGCTTCACGAGCTAACGCTGCGCCTTCACCCTGGGCAAACACCAGCACGCGCACCGTCTTGCCTAGGCCATGCGGTAAGACAACCACATCGCGTACCAGCTGGTCGGCGTGACGGGGATCGACACCCAGACGCAGGTGCACTTCGACCGTGCCATCGAATTTGGATATCGAGGTCTGTTTGACGAGCTCCAGCGCTTCGCTCGGCGAGTAGTTGCGTGTGGGATCGACTTTCGCCGCTGCTTCTAAATACTTCTTTCCATGCTTTGCCATAGGTTCTCCTTTGTGGTCCAATCGGGCGCGGGCTTAAACCACGCTGCCCTCCCACCGGGAATCAGTCTACAACATCCAGCCCCATGTTTCGGGCTGTTCCTTCGATCTGGCGCATCGCGCCTTCGATATCCACCGCGTTCAGGTCTTTCATCTTTAGCTCGGCGATCTCGCGCACCTGGGCGCGGCTCACTTTACCCACTTTCTCACGTGGCGCGTGGGCTGTGCCCTTTTCTACCCCGGCAGCTTTCTTGAGCAGCACAGAGGCAGGTGGCGTCTTGAGGATGAAAGTGAAAGAGCCATCGGTGAAGATGCTGATTTCTGCCGGTATGATCTCGCCGGTCCGGTTGGCCGTGCGAGCGTTGTATTCCTTGCAGAAAGCCATCAGGTTGATCCCGTGTCCGGCCAGCGCCGGACCGATCGGGGGTGCAGGATTTGCCTTACCGGCAGTGATCTGCAGTCGAACGATTGTCTTGAGTTTCTTTGCCACAGATTGTCTCCTTTGTGGTGTTAGCGGGTGATGCGTTCGCACCCTCCCACTGCTTAGCTCTTAACAATTGGCCTTCGAAGATCGCTGAAGGCTAATTGCTAATTGCCAATCACTAGTTGCTATTATGCCTTTTCAACTTGTAAAAAGTCCAATTCGACGGGCGTTTCACGCCCAAAGAAATTAACCATCACACGTACCTTGGCTCGTTCCATATCAATTTCCGAGACTGTGCCACGGAAGTCGTTGAATGGACCATCGACGATGCGCACTCGTTCTCCGGATTTGAATGTGACCTTGATCCGCGGCGCTTCTGCTTCCATGCGCTTGATGATTTGGGCTACTTCCTCGGGTCTTAGCGGTGTGGGGGTATTGCCCATTCCCACGAAACCGGTCACGCCGGGTGTGTTGCGCACCACATACCAGGACTCCTCTGACAGGATCATGTTAACCAGGATATAGCCCGGGAACACGCGGCGCTCTACGGTACGTCGCTTGCCTTCCTTTACTTCAATTTCCTCTTCGGTGGGGACAACGACATCGAAGATCTTATCCTTCATCCCCATGCTTTCAATGCGCTGTTCCAGGTTATGGCGAACTTTGTTCTCGTAGCCCGAATAACAATGAACGACATACCAGGCACGCCCGTCTCCTGCTTCCTCCGCGCCCGGTGTCAGTTCCCCTTCAACAGGTAAGCCAAAATCCGCTGCCAGATCTTCGGTATCGATCCGACTGGTGGTCTCGAAGCCTTCGGTTTCGAAGCCTTCTTCGAGCGGTTCTTTCGGCTGTAGTTCCTCGTCGAACGAGTCCATAGCATCTACTTTCCAATTGCGTGCCGAGCGCGCATTGTTACATGCCTTCGCTACCTCTTACGAGAATAACAACGAAAACAGTTGAGTAAAAATAAGATCCAGCAAACCCAGATACATGCTCATTACAAAGGTAACAAGCAGCACTACCAGGGTGAGGTTTGTAGCTTCTTTCCGGGTAGGCCAGGAGACCTTGCGTAACTCGCCAACAGTTTCCTTGAAGTAACGCTGGATGGCGTTGGGTTGCTTATAAGCAACTGCCTTTTCTTCTTTTCTCTCCTTTTTTTCTGCCACAAAATACTCCTTCCAGGACCTGTCCGGTTCCAAGATCATCAGTCACGGTTAAAACGCCGCCTTGAGAGACGGCGTTATAACTCAGGCAGGCCAGGCAGGAATCGAACCCACAACCCCCGCTTTTGGAGAGCGGTGCTCTGCCAAATTGAGCTACTGGCCTAAGTTAGTACGTCAAGTGTTGGGCAGCCTATCATGAGCCCACACTTGACACACTCTGAACTCCTACTTCGTCTCGCGGTGCGGTGTGTGCTTACGGCAACGCGAACAATACTTCTTCAATTCCATGCGACCGGGATCATTACGACGGTTTTTCTCGGTCGTATAATTACGCTCTTTGCATTCGGTGCACGCCAGGGTGATTACCGGGCGGATATCTTTCTTCGATGCCATATCAATCTACCTCGCCGCAAAATCGCAGTCCGCAAACTTGCGGCCCGCATAATTGCGGCACTCCTTCAAATACCAGCTTAATCCAGGATCTTGGTGATCACGCCAGCGCCGACGGTCAGGCCGCCTTCGCGGATGGCGAACTTGGAGCCCTGCTCCAGCGCCACCGGCACGATCAACTCCACTTCCAGGTTCACATCGTCGCCCGGCATGACCATTTCCACGCCTTCCGGCAGCTTGATGTTC
>DATEUF010000135.1:0-31078 GCA_035283325.1 Pyrinomonadaceae bacterium
CCGGCCCCTACCGCATTAATGATTGTGCCGTCATCACGTGCTGCGCCGTTAGAAGCGTCAACCGTGGAACGAGCCGTCAGGCTTATGACCAAGTTACCGTTGGGTGGAGTGGCCTCAGTATCGACGACGGCCAACACCGGAAGGCAGTTACCCGGATTGACGGTTGGGGAAATCGTTCCACCAACCGTGATCGGGGTGTCAGCAGCATTCACCGTTTCGCTGTTGTCGTTGTCAAAATAGAGGGAGGCAATGATGGCCGGCGGATTAACTTCGGCACGCGTGATTGTATACCGATCGGGAGTGTTGCCTGTGTTGCAGACCCGAAATATGCGAGTGAGGCGTTCGTGCGGTCCCACGGTCGCTGAAGCCATGGTCTCGTCAGGGGTCACGAGTAGCGAGGCGACCGCCAGAACTGTAACTGCGACCGTTTGGGAAGCAACGGCGTAGGTAGTACCAGACTCGTCGCGATAGGCGGCTTCCGCTCGATTCGAGATTACCGTACCGGCTGCGGGGCTTTCGGGGGCAGGACTTACCGCCCCCGCCGCGTGCAAGCTAAGTATTACACACAGGAAGTTGAGAAAGAGTCGTCGGCTGAGGGCGATAGTAGACATCCGAAAAGTTGCGAGGCGAACGGGGCGCCGGTTGAGAGGCGCGGACAGTAAAAAGCTGTTTAGAAGTTGTGCGGCCTAACGCTTCGTCCTGACTCGATTATCACCATCCGTTTATATTCCTTTGCGAATCCGGCGCGGCCCTCCCCAGCTTTGCTCGACTGGGAATTGCCGCGCCGTTCTCCGCTTGATTACTCCTCTTGCTTTACTTGATCTGGCGCTTGAAGGTGAAGACGCCAGACTGCCCCGCTCCGAGCGTGGCAATCGTGTCTGTCAGCAACGTCGAGCCCAAAGCGTCACCGGTAATCGTGCCCCCGAGGGTATCGGACGCGCCCACGACGTGGTCCGTGTAGGTGGCCCAGTTGTTGGGAGCGGCTGCTCCATTCTCGGTGATCACGATGTTGCTGGCCGTCAGCGTCACATTGTTTGTGCCTCCGGTGCTAGCAACGTTGCTGTAGCTGATGGCGAACGTAATCACTGCCCCGGGCACTGGATCGGTTGGCCCGCCGACCCCGGTCGCGTTGCTGATCGTTGCGGTCTTTTCAAGGCGTATGAAACCGGTATAGACGCGATCGATCGTGTCGTTGGTCGAGGTGCCAGTATTCGCCGAAGTGGCTCTGATTACTGTGTCATAGCCGGTGAGCACAACCATGCCCGAAGGAAGGGTGACCTCAACCTGGTAGTCGGCGCTGGCGCCAAACGCGACAGGCATGGGAGTGATGGCGTTCCCGGTCGGAACCCCGTTGTTGATCACCACAGTCTGGATTCCACCGACCGTGACCTTCACGGTTGATCCGGCCGGATAAGAGGTGACCGTCAGCGTGTAAGTGTCATTGGCGTTTCCGGTGTTTTGCACCGTGTTGCTGAAGGTCACCACCCCCGAGGCCGTCGTGCTTCCACCGGGAGGTACGCCAGCGATACCCGTGCTGACACTCTTATTGGTGTAGTCGTCATTGCTGTTGGTGGGACCGACGGCCGCCGGTGCACCCTGTGGTCCATTAAGAACGTTCCCTACCTGTTGTAGCGTCGTAACCCGTACCGGCGAGAGCGCCGAGATCTGGGCCGCAACGCTATTCAGGGCGGAGGCCTGTCCCTGTTCGGAGATCGGAGTAGTGGCATCGAGGGTTGTGATGCCAACGTTCATGTCGATCGTCGGAGTACAGGCACCCGACGCGAGCGAAGCGCCGATGTTGAACGCCACTCGTGTAATACTTGCCAGCGGGGGCTGTACCGTGGTCCAGGTTGCAGTTGTAATTGGGTTATCAGTGACCGGTGAAGTCGAATACAGAATGGTCACGCCTGGTGGGAAACTTTGGGTAGCGTCAAACTGCGTACCGCTCGGCGCCGGCGCAAAAACAAAGACGCCGGAGTTCGAACCTACTGGGGCGTTTGTGAGCGTAACCGACGTCGCGTCGCGTGCCCCCGTGTTGCAGAGTTGCCAGTTGTAGGTTATGACCGATCCAAGCGGGACTGGACCTGCTGGCGCCGTGAGCGAAAGAGTCAACTGCGCATCGTTGTCTACTGTAGCGCTTCGATCACCGCGTGCCTCACGCAGCCCGTTGACGGAGGCGGCAGAAACCGTGCGCACCTCGCCCGCCGAGCTATCCGCGGCTTGATTGTCATACGTCGGCGCCCCAGCAGCGGCATCGCCGAGAAAGACTTGTACTACCTGCCCGCTGTTGGCGCCGGCATTGACACTCACTTCTACCAGCACGTCGATAAAGCCATTCTGGGCAATGGCAGCGGAGAGCACGTCGGCGCCGTTGTTTTTGATGTCGGCGTCACCACCATTGATGGTGCCGCTGCCATCGACGTCGATTACTGCCTGAGTGATGGTGGCCGGGCTTGTGCCGCTCAGGTAGACGCTTGCCCCTGCCGCCAGAAAGCGAACCTGGTCGGAGAAGTTCCCCGTATTGGTTACGCGAAAACTGAACAGGACGCCGGTCTGCCCCGCCACCAGCGTCGGGTTGCTGCCGGCATCCGGAGTAATGGTCAAGGAAGAGACCTTGGCCACGGTGACAGTGACTGTATTTGATACTGTGTTATAGGAGCCGCCGCTTCCGTCGGAATAGCTGGCGCTCGCCTGGTTTTGGATCTGTGTATCAGCTGCAGTCTGCGCCAAGACTCGAGGGAGAAAAAAGCAGGCGATGGCGCCCAGAACCAGCAGGCGGAAAAGCGCGATTCGGATGGGGGTCACTGTGGGTTTCATTATCATTCCTCAATTTGCACTTCTGGGTTTTCGTGTGACCGTCTGGTAAAGGTGATGGTGGGAGAGAGGGACCGACTCAACCGGCCAAGATGACAGACGGATGCGAGTTCTGCCTCAGGCGCTTTAATTTAGGCGCACCTTATACGAAGCGATGAGCTTGCCGCCTTGTGTCAGGGGATCGGACCACTCATAACGAATCTTCGTGTACATGGACAAGGGGGCGGGAACACGCTTGAGCGAGCCATCTGGTTGTTTGACCTCTATGGTTGGCTCGGCGGAAAAGCTCTTTCCATTGTCAATACTGTAAGTGACCGTAGCCGAGCCGTCCGCGGTGGCGCTCCCGGCAACGAATTTGGTGCCTGGAGGGATCTTCCCTTCGGTTCGGTATTCCTGCGCTGGGCCATCGCCTTCGTTTGCGGAAGTGATGGTCCAACCCAGGACTTCGCCCGGCTTTACCGTTTTGGCTTCCTCGAGCGGGATACGGCCCTCCTCGCGCTCCACCACGCCGGAGAGCATCACCTTGATTTCCGGGCGACCGGAACGACTCATCAGGAACTTGTGCTGGGCCAGCGCTCCGGCACTGCCCAGAACGAGCAGGCAGAGGGTAACGATCGGTAGTGTCCTTAAGTGTCTTCTCGCGATTGTCATTGTCATCTCATGCTCTCATTTCATTTATGATTGACCGGCCGAAGGCTTGACGGCCCCTGGCATGCGTATTGTTTTGTTGGCCTTTAGTGGTGTGAGAATGGGCATGTTTTCATGGTTTCCTGGCTCAGAGGCTATTGGACCAGTGCTCCATTTGGCGCACGATGCTCGAGAGGTGCTGAGTCATCCGGTAAAGCTTTGTCGCCCGGCAGTCGTCTAGTCGTCGTAGGATCACGCGGGTACACTGCGGACGGGCGGCCATAGTGAGCCAGTCTCTTGGACACAAGAGCTGTACCGGGAGCCGGGCGGCGACGCTAAGTAGAGTTAAGTATAGGCATGAGTGAGATCTCAGGCTGAATGCACGAAACCTTGTCTGGACGCAAGTCTGCCCCGAACCGCCGATTTATGTCAGCGAGGCGGTAACAAGAATTGTCACGGGTGGGCCAGGCGGAACGTCAGCGGTTCGAGGATTCAAACAGTCAACGGGTGTTGCATCAGCATGTAGATTAGCAAAACAAGCAGACTAGCTGCGGCGAAAATTGTGGTGTGGGGCCGATTCGGCAGGCTTTGCCCTACGTAAAGAAATAGCAGCCCGATGCCAACTCAGATTGCTGCGGACTGGGTTGCACATCCGGCGAGGTGGGCCAGCACGGATACTAACTGCCCTGAAGTAACCGGCTTCGCGATGTGCATCTGGTAACCGGCAGCAAGCACACGTTTGCGATCATCCTCGCGGGCGTAGGCCGTGAGGGCCGCGGCCGGAATCTGGCCCCCTCTTTCGGCTGGAAGCGACCGCACTCTGTTAATAAGACTGTAGCCGTCTTCGCCAGGCATTCCGATGTCGCTCATCAATACATCTGGTCGCCAGCACTCGAACATTTGCATTGCTTCATGAACGGATTGGCAAGCCCTGACTTCAGCGCCTGTCTGCGCGATCACGGTCGCAATGATCTGTCGCGCATCGGGTTCGTCATCAACAACCAGCACACGCAACCCGTTGAGCGCCGGCGTGTAACTGCCGGCTGTCCTTGCACTTTGAGCCAGGCCAACTGCGTCAAGCCTGACCGCCATGAGCGGAAAGGTCACCGAGAAGCTCGCGCCCAATCCCTCACCCCGGCTTTCGGCGTGAATTGTGCCGCCGTGAAGCTCCACAAGATGACGAACTATCGCCAGGCCCAGACCAAGACCACCATGACCGCGAGTGGTGGAACTATCACCCTGACGAAAACGATCAAACACCTCAGGCAGAAGCTCAGGATTGATGCCCTGCCCATTGTCGTTCACCGTGATTTTGGCGTGAGAGCCGACGCGCTCGTGCAGGACTACAATCCGGCCACCCTCCGGCGTGAACTTCACGGCATTTGACAATAGGTTCCAGACGACTTGTTGCAGGCGTGCCGGGTCGCCGGAAATTGGACCTATCTCTTCGTTGGGCCCATAGATAAGTTGAATAGACTTGGCCGCTGCTGCGGGCCGCACCACACTGATGGCGGTTTCAATCACGTGGGTAAGGTCAACTGGCTGAACGTCCAGATGGAGTTTGCCGGAAATGATCCGGGAAACATCCAGCAGATCATCAATAAGTTGCGCTTGAACGGTGGCGTTACGTTCGATTGTCTCTAATCCCTGATCAAGCATGGCTTTCTCGGGTTGAGATCCACGCAGCAGGCTGGCCCAGCCCAATAGTGCAGTTAAAGGCGTCCGCAACTCATGGGAAAGGGTGGCTAAAAATTCATCCTTTATGCGGTTTGCGGCTTCTGCTTCAGACCGAGCCTGCTGCTCCCGTAACAATAGCCGGCCGCGTTCCTCTTCAGAACGTTTTAGTTCGGCGATATACCTGGAGAGTTCTTCAACATGCTGATGAGCCAATTTCGCCTGAGCCTCTGAGGCCTCGACATTCTTCAGGTAGGTTCGATAAGTGAAGTAGATAATGGCGACGATTGGAACCGTGGCCACAACCGCGTAATAGCCGTGCAAGTGAATAAGCCTGGCAATAATACTCGCGGCTGAGGCTCCGGCAAAGTAGGTGATCGACGTCCACAGATAATAGGTCTTCCATGTATGCCAGATGGATTCATTAATCTTATAGGATTTTTCGACCGCAATAAGGGTGGTATTAGCGGCGTATTGGACCAACGCCATAACGCAGATCGCAATGAAGAAGTTGGCCGAGTACCCTCCAGTCACGATATTTCGAGGCGAACCGAAAAAGAAACGGAGGACAATGACTGTCACAAAGGTCGAACCGGCCAGTACTGCAGAGTTCAAAAGTATCGTGCGAGTTCTTCTGCTGATCCGCAAGCTGCTGCATACGCCCTCCAGGGCAGACATCAGCACCGCAGCAGCGCCACCGTAGAGCAGCATCGTCAGGAAGACAAAGGTATCGGAGACGGTTATGCGTCCGCTGACCCGCGGAATCCGTACTGCGATCTGAGAACTAATCACTACCATGGCAACCAATAAAATGAAGCCAAAATCCAGCCGCCTCAAGGGTAGTTGATAGATCGATAGGAGAGTGATTCCCGAACCAAGGACAACAATAGACCACATGTATTGTTTGGCAAACCTGCTTTTATCCATGGCCTCCACCTAAGGTTTACTCTGTGTCGTCGGTTTTTTTCGGTCCCAACACTGGCAAGAACTGAAGAAGCTTTATCTTCGGAGTTCAATATTTGGAGCCGGTTTGATTGCGGATACCAGTCAGAGGTTAATAGTCTAAACAATCAATGCCCCAGTCTATCTCGATCGGCATTGATGAGGTGTTGTCACCGTTAACTGTGGCTGATTGGGCTTGCAAGACGAGATCCCCTGTGATCACACCATCACCTGTGATTACTCCGTCACCGGTAATTACACCGTCGCCCAATACTTGTCCGTCGTTAAGCGCCGCCGAGTCTCCCAACAACGTGCTAACGGCCAGAAAGGGAGAGCCATCCCCGGTGATCACTCCATCGCTAGTCATGATCTGATCCCCGGTAATGACGCCATCTGAGATCATTGTTGTATCGCCGGTGATTACTCCGTCACCGGTGATTACGCCGTCACCCAACAAAACACCCGAAGCGTAGATTCCCTGGTAACTGGTTATCAGCTCGCTGCCTGAGACGTAGGTATAATTCAGCATAAGGCCACGAGCCCAGGTAAATGTGTAGCCCGATATTTCGGTCTGCATGGGCGGTAGTTCGGTCGTCGTCAGCAAGGGGGCGCCGACGGGGGTCGTAGCGCTTAAATCCGTGCGCACCAAACGGGCCATTTTGACCGCGGCCTCAATATTTATCTGGCCCGCACCTTGTTCAAGCATATTGAAGCCTCTTAGCGGCTGCGCCGTATACATCAGTAGGGCCTTCACCATATTAGGAGTCAGCGTTGGATTGGCCTGTATCATAAGAGCTGCCGCTCCCGCTGCCACAGGCGTGGCCATCGATGTGCCGCTCAGGTACATCATTTTTCGGTTATCAACAGGACTTACTCCAGCGTCCAACTGCGGATTCGCTGACACCAGGTGGTTGTCCAACGCCTCAGCCTGGACCAGTTTGTTTCCGGGCGCCACCAGATCCGGTTTGATCAAATGGTCGTAGTGCTTGACACCGGAATCATCCGTCCAGAAGCTACGCGTCGGGCCGCGCGAACTGTAGGAAGCGATCACGTCGTCGCCACGTGCGTCGGTGCCGAACGTATTCGAAGCGCCAATGGTAATCGCAGAAGGTTCGTTACCTGGTGAGTGGATGCGGCCGTAAATCTTGGTCCCATCACCATCGCGACCGTTATTTCCAGCTGCTGCAAGCGACACTACACCGGAATCGACCAGTCTTCGCACAGCGTGACAGATGGGATCATTTCTATATGAGTCAACCGCTGGCATGCCGAGGCTCATATTCACGACCCGAATGTTATAGATACTGTGGTTAGTTGCGACCCAGTCGAGTGCGCTTAGCACTCCGGCGGTGTTGCCTGAGCCCTCAGAGTTCAGCACTCGTAGATTGATAATATTCGCATTGGGTGCGATGCCGATATATTGCGCATTTGATATCCGACCATTTCCGGCACCCAGCGCGGCTACGTGGGTTCCATGTCCATAAGGGTCATCCGTGCGGTTCTCGCCTGTAAAGTCACGGCTGATGATCACACGGTTATTGTTTGATTTGTCCAGGAAAGCTTTGTGAGGGCCATCGATACCTGAGTCAAGCACAGCAATGCCAATCCCGCTGCCGTCGACGCCCAGACTGGCGGTACCGCCGCCATTCCTGACAGAGTCGGCGCCAGTCGTACTAGATACATGGCCAAGCGTCCTTGCCTCCCGGTTCAAAGAGACATAAGCAACATCGGTCCGGCGAGCCAGAGCCATCGCCGCCTCGGCGGAGACCGTAACGACCCGATAATTGAAGTTCTGGAACTGTCGGATATTGCCCAGGCCAACGCTACGGACGCTGAGGTCCAGCGTGCGATTCCACCCTTTGGCGGGCTCGATAATTATGCTGACACGCTCGTGGCCTCTTCCGCTGTTGATTTTGCTGATCAAGTCAGCGGAGGCTTTCCGGCGATTAGCTTGGGGATTACCGCTTGCGTGCGAACTCCCGCCGGGCACCCAGAGGGGAGTTACAGGCAGCAATGAAAATGCGACGAACAGGGTAAAAAACAGAGTTCGTTTCATTGAAGACTCCAGGATATTTAAGGCGGGGGATGGTCATCGGGAGTTCTACTTTTGTGAGAGGTACCGTATAAACCGGTGTCATTCTAAGCCAAGGGTCGGGTTTAACGGGACGGGCAGGCAGATTGTAATAAACAGTTTAAACCGACGCAAGTGAATTGTAATAAACCACACGGAGAATAGCAAGAGCCTGGGAGCGCAGGCATCCCTGCCTGCCGGCTCTCGCCTGCCGGCTTGGAGCGAAGAATGCGGCAGGCAAGGATGCCTGCGCTCCCTGTGCCCTTTGCAGGAAGCGCCAGCTGGATTAGAATTCCCGCGATCCAAAATCCTCAGCCCAGTCAGAAATCCTCAGCTGGAGAAAATCTATGCGAAATGTTGACCTCATCGAACTCGCGAACAATCCTGATCTAATCTCTGGGATCTACAACTACTGTGACCGCTGGTGCGAGCGCTGTCCATTTACAACTCGTTGCTTGGTTTATGCAACGGAGAAGGCAGACGAAGATGACGATCCCGCCAGCCGCGATATTCAGAATGCGGCGTTCTGGCAGAAGCTCCATTCGATCTTCAAACAGACGAAGGAGATGATTGTGTCCTGGGCGCAAGAAAATGGAGTGGATTTAGAGAGCGCTGTCGCGGATACCGAAGTTCAGCAGCGAGAAACACAACACAAGAAGGCAAGAAAGAATCCAGTTGCTATTGCGGCAGAGAGTTACGCTCGCAACGTCAACAAGTGGTTTGAGACTGAGTTGGCGCCGATAGAAACCATTAGCGACACTGCTTCAGAATTGCAGGCCGCAGAACTCGAGGGCGAAGAAGATGTAAATGACGCCGCAGAGGTCATCCGTTGGTACCAATACCTCATTGCTGCGAAGATCATGAGAGGTCTATTTTCAGACTGCGACGAAGATGAAGAAACCGACTCGGAGTACCCCAAAGACTCTGACGGTTCGGTGAAGGTGGCCTTAATTGCGATAGACCGATCGATCAGCGGCTGGCGAATGATGCAAATGGCATTGCCGGAGAAAGCGAATTCAATTATGCCGTTACTTCTGGAGCTGGAAACGCTGCGCCTTCAGACTGAAGGTCGATTTCCCGCAGCCCGCGATTTCCTCAGACCCGGCTTTGATGAAGTGGGGCTCGATGTGCTTCAGTAACGAGCGAAACCTGGGTCTTGTTCTCCATCCGTTGCTCTTGATTGATTCTACAATGCAGTGGGGGATCAGGTCGCCGTGAGCCGAGGGCATATCGCAAGGGAAGCGGCGGAGCCGCGATTGTAATGGAAGATTAGCTCTCGGTAAGCCGCAGGGGGCTACTGTTTTATTTCGCTTGCCGCCGCCGCCGGTTTCAGATACTCTCGTCTAAACACACTATTATTCCCCCAAATCAAGGTTCTTTCGGAAATAAGATCCGGTCTGGTTTATCCCCTGCTGCGCAACAAAACCGGTGTGGTTTGTCCGCCGGTGATACCAGAATGGCCTAAAGGAGAACCCCATGAACTCGATCACTGAAATGATCACGCAATATTTGACTGGCGGTGTGGCTTCGCAGATTAACCAGCGGTTGGGTACGGACGAAACCACTACCCGACGCGCCGTTGCGGTGGCCGTACCTTTGCTCATCGCGGCGCTGGCCCGAAACTCTTCCCAACCAGAAGGGGCAGAAGCGCTTCATCAGGCGGTAGAGCAAGATCACGATGGCAGCATCCTGAATAATCTACTCGGTCTAATTAACAGTCCTCAGGACTACAGCGGCAGCGGTATTTTAGGACATGTGCTTGGCGCAACCCAAAGTAACGCTGAAACGGAGATAGCAAAGCAGTCTGGCCTCAATCCTTCCTCGGCTGGATCGCTTCTGGAGATTTTGGCCCCAGTCGTGATGGGCACTCTCGGTAAACAGCAGGAGGAACAGGCCCTGAGTCCAAATCAACTTGCCTCATATCTCAATACTGAAAGCATCCAGGCGCAGCAGTCTGCTCCAGACATAATGGGTGCCGTCAGTAACTTACTTGACGCGAACAAAGACGGCAGCGTGGCGGATGATCTGGGAAATCTCGCGGCGAAGGTCTTCGGCCGCGGGCAGTAGTGCGGCGTTCTTCAGGTTTGAGTAGATCCGCGCGGTGCCTAAACAGTAACTGGCTTCTTATATAAAGGAGGGAAAAGATGGGACTTTTTGATGGTATTACGAATATGTTTGGTCGCGGAGCTACAGAAGCCGCGAAGCAGCCAAACGCAGAGAAGCGCTTCAATGATCTGAAGCAGAAATATCAGACGGCGCTCAACATGGCCGACCAGCAGCAGATCCGCTTTCAAAATCTGCACGTGCAAGATAATAAGCTTTTTATCAAGGCCATTGCCCCGTCTGAAGACGCAAAAAACAAATTCTGGGATCAGGTCAAGTTGGCCAATCCTAACGCCGACGACATCACAGCTGATATTAGTGTTGACCAAACGCGGGCGTTGGGTGCAGCCGTCGGAGGCGGTGGTGCACAGGCTGGCCAGAAGTACACCGTAAAGAGTGGCGACACACTCTCCAAAATCAGCCGGCAGTTCTACGGTGACGGTGGAGAATACATGCGCATCTTTTATGCCAACCGCAACATACTGAATGATCCCAACAGAATTAATGTTGGGCAGGAACTGGTGATTCCACCCGACGATGACGCATAAATTGCAAGGCGCATCTTTGCCTGCCCTCATTTTGGCGGCAGGCAAGGATGCCTGCGCTCCCAGGTCTTCAGTGACTATCGTATGCAAAGTTCTGCTTTTGCAAATCCCGAATTGCTACAAACGCTCGCGAACACGCCGGACAGAGTTTCGCAGTTGATACACGAGGTTCCTGACCAGGTTTTGCGAGAGAGAGATTCCAATCAGGAGTTTTCGATACTCGAAAACGTTTGTCACCTGCGAGACATCGAAATTGATGGCTACACGGCGCGCATCACGCGACTCTTGACTGAAGAGCATCCCATTCTTGCCGATATCGACGGAGGCCGGCTGGCTGTTGAGCGTGACTACAATAGCCAGAATATGGTGGGAGCAATGCAAGCGTTTACGTTAGCCAGGAAAAAGAATGTCGCCCTGCTAAGAACTTTACGTTCCGAAGAATTTGAACGCGAAGGCACGCTGGAAGGAGTGGGAAACGTGACCCTTGGCCAACTGCTACTCATGATGCAGGAGCACGATAAAGTACACATCGCAGAACTCGACCGGCTTTCGGCAGCCTCACGGAAGTGAAGTGCCTCAATCCAGGAAATCCCTGCAAAACCAGCAATTCTGAACTTTTTGGCTAGACTCCACATAACGTTTTGTTTATCATCCGACGAAATTGTTCCAAGGGACCAAACCTCGAGGACAGTCAGGTCACGACCGCAAATTTTGGCGCTAGAGAGTTCGCCATCCCATTCAACGGCCTGCGATATTGATACCACTCCATCGTTGCGTTTTTGAGTTCCCCCGGGCTGAATTCCATGGGCGGCGTCAAGCATCGCTGCCAGCGCGCCGCATAGGGTTTGAAGTTAAAGAACAACGGTAAATAGGAGAGCAGCACTTGAAGATAATCGTAATCGGCATTTGTCTGATGTTCGCGCCAGCCGCGTACTCGCAACAAGCAGCAACCGCTACTTTGACGGGACGCATCAGTGATCCCAATGACGCGAGCGTTCGAGGCGCCCGGGTGACAGCTTTACATAAAGCTACGGGCGCCAGGCGAGACACCGTCACAAACGAAGAGGGCTTGTACGTAATCTCGAATCTCGCTGCGGGCGAGTATGAAGTTAGAACTCAAGCCAAAGGATTCTCTGAGCGCTCTTTCCCAAACGTAGTGCTTCCCGTAGGACAGAGCACGACCGTGAATGTCGCCCTGCAGCTTCCCGGGATCGAAAGCTCTATCAGTGCAGAAGTGGATGCTGAAAACCCGATCGATACAAGTGGCTCAGTAGTTGACGGAATCATAAAGTCTCGCGAGATAGATGGCTTGCCCCTTAATGGCCGTAATTTTCTGGAACTGGCATTCCTTGTTCCCGGTAATTCCCCGGCGCCAAACTTCGATCCCACGAAAACCAACACCGTGGTTGTCTCATCCGCAGGCCAGTTGGGTCGAGGTGGGAACGTGACTGTTGACGGCGCTGACAATAACGATGACGTGGTGGGCGGCGCCGTGCAGAACATCTCACAGGAAGCAGTGCAGGAATTTCAGATAGCCACGAATCGCTTTTCCGCGCAGTTAGGCCGGTCGGGATCTTCCGTCGTCAACATTGTGACCAAGGCTGGCGGCAATGAGTTTCACGGCTCAGGCTCATTCTACTTTCGGCACAGAGGTCTCCAAGGACTTCCCGCGACATTTGATCGCACACTTGGTCAAACACCGCCCTTCCACCGGCAACAATATGCATTCGCACTGGGAGGTCCGATCAAGAAGAATAAGGCGTGGATCTTCGGTTCTATTGAATATCGTCATCAGAACGGGGCGGTATTAGTAGGAACGCGAGATCTGCCAACCCGATCAATCAGGAGAGGTTTCGCATCTGCCCCCCTTCGCGACACGCTGACCACTGAACGGTTTGACTGGCAGCCCAGTATCGACGACCACGTCACGCTCCGTTATTCATTGCAGCGCGCGGAAGACACCACGGCGAGCACGCTCATTCGGTCTATCGGCTCCGGCTCGCAACGGCAATTTGCCACCAATCATACGCATTCTTTTCTCGCAAATTATACGCGAGTGTTTACTTCGCAGGACGTTAACAGCTTCAGCTTCAGCGTAAATGATTTCATAAATCGCACCCTGCCTGTCACCGTCGGCCCACAGCTCACTTTTCCCAGCATTCAGGATGGCGTCTCTTTTCGCGTGCCGCAGCAAACCAAGCAGCGTCGCTTCCAATTTGGGGACACGTTCACCATGGTCCGCAGGAACCATACGCTGAACATTGGAGGTGAGATTCAGCGGGTGGAGTCGGACTTTAATCTAGGAGTTTTCCAGCAGGGACGCATTGAGTTAATCGAGGACTTTCCTGACTTTGATCGTAACAATGACGGCCTGGTGGATGATAACGATCTGCTCTTCGCCGTTACTCTCAGGAGCGGGAAGCCGAATGAGCCTCTTATCATCCCCGACGATGACAACACCTACCTGGCATTCTTCTTTCAGGACGACTGGCGCGTACACCCGCAACTCTCTTTAAATCTCGGGCTGCGCTACGAACGGGATAGCGACGTGAAGAATGTCAGCCGTGTGGATCAACTCAATCCGTTGATTCTGCCATTCCTTCACGGGAGCAGGTCAGCCGATAACGATAACTGGGGTCCACGCGTGGGCTTTAACTGGTCCACCAGAGACGGCCATACCAGTATTCACGGAGGTTACGGTATCTATTATGACCGGGTAACTCTGGAGATACAGTCGCTCGAGCGCGGCCTGGATGGTCGTGCTCTGCCCATAGAGGTCCGAGCAGGCAATCTCTTTTTTATTCCGCCGGAGTTTTTGTTTGACCCGGTAAATGGAACGTTTCCACCACCGGCCCCCACGTTGGCCAACCCGTTTGCTGGGTTCATTCTGCCAGGCGCCGGCGCCGGCGGCATTAACATTATCGACAACGAGATGCAAAACCCGATGGTGCAGCAAACGAACGTAGGTATTCAGCATGAGTTGGGACGTAATTATGTCTTGCGCGCGGATTATCTCCACAATTTGGGTACTCACTTCATCATCGGTCGCACGATTGGAAGCGTCTTTAATCCGGTGGTGGGTGGACCGGATTTAGTGAAGAATCTCGAGTCAAGCGTGAAGACAAACTATGATGGACTCCTGCTGAGCGTTGAAAAGCGGTTTTCCAATCGTTACCAGTTGCGGACTTCTTACACCCTGTCGAAAGCGTTTAACTACGCCAACGACGATCAGATACCGTTCTCGAATGGTCCCATCGATTCCAACAACCTACAACTGGAATATGGGCCAACACCAAACGATCAGCGCCATCGCTTCACGTTGTCGGGTGTGGTCGAAGTTCCCGGAGGTCTGCGGCTTGCCCCTATCTTCACACTAGCCTCTGGCGTGCCGATGGATATTTTGCTGCCGGATGGAAGCTCACGTATTCCCGCACTCCAGCGCAATGCAGGAGGACGACTATTTCAGACCGGCGCAGAACTCAACTCCTTCATCCAGACGCTTAACAGCAACGGTGGCGTCGGAGGGCAATTGCTTCCCTTGGTACGCGATGAAGCGCGATTCAACGATAGCTTCAACTCGCTCGATCTGCGGGTGTCCAAAGTGGTCAAGCTTGGGGAACACATTCGCCTGGAGCCGATCGCCGAGATCTTTAACCTTTTCAACGTCACAAACGTCTTGGGCGTATCGAATGTTAACTACTCAGGACTCGCCAATGTGCTTGTGCGTGACAGCAACGACCCAACCAGCTCCGGCTTCCTTCGTTCCTCCAGTTTTGGTCAGTCGGTCACGACTGCTGGAGGCGTCTTCGGTTCTGGTGGACCACGAGCCTTTCAGTTCGCTGTACGTGCTTCCTTCTAAATCGAGCCGAAGTGAAGCAGGAGAGAGAACTCAAACGACAACTCGGCATTGGTGCCGCCACCGCTTTGGTGGTCGGTGAGGTTATTGCTGTTGGGATCTTCCTCACTCCGGCAGGGATCGCCAAATCGCTTGGTTCCCCTTTCTGGCTGCTTATCGTCTGGCTGACAATGGGCGGAATGGCCCTTTGTGGCGCACTCTGTTATGGCGAGTTGGCGGCGAGAAATCCCCAGGCCGGCGGCGGATACGTTTACTTGCGAGAAGCTTATGGCCCAGGAATCGGGTTTTTATACGGTTGGATGGCGCTCCTCGTTATGGATCCGGGACTGACGGCAGCGCTGGCTTCGGGACTCGCGAGTTATGCCGGTTTCATCGTGCCCCTCTCGTTTGTTGGCAGCAAGGTGTTCGCAATCGCCGTGATCGTAGTTCTGGCGCTTGTGAACATTCGAGGTGTTAAGTTTGGCGCCTGGCTGCTGGGCTCGCTCACGGTACTGAAGCTCGGTTTGCTATTTTCCCTGCCGCTCGTGGCGTTCAGTTTCCGTCTTGGTGATTGGGGACACTTTCAGCCCTTCATGTCCCAACGACCCCATTCGGCGCCACTTATTGAGGCCCTGGGTGCAGGAATGGTCGGGGCTTTCTTCTCTTTTGGCGGCTGGTGGGATGTAACCAAGCTAGCGGGTGAAGTGCGGCGGCCGGGCTTCACATTACCGCGCGCTCTGGCCTATGGCGTAACAATCGTCACTTTCGTCTATATACTACAGAGCGCCGTCTTTATTTACCTGGTGCCCATGGAGGACGTCACTTCGGGTGAGACTTTTGCGGCGCAGGCCGGTTCGGCACTGTTTGGGCATCTGGCTGGCCAGGTATTTGCCGCAATGGTTGTGGTGGCTGTGCTCGGCAGCCTGGCGGCCGTCATCATGTCGGCTCCGCGTGTCTATTTCGCAATGGCCAGAGACAACTTGTTCATCCACTCAGTTGCCGCTACCCATCGCCGGTACGGCACGCCGGCTCGGGCTATCGCGGTGCAGGCCGTACTGGCATTATTACTGGTCCTCATAGGTTCGTTTAATCAAATCGTGTCCTATTTCGTTTTCACCGTGGTAGTGTTTATCGCCCTCACAATCGTCTCTCTATTTGTATTGCGTCGCAGACATCCGGAGAAACCTGACTACCTCACGCCGGGATATCCACTCACTCCGATTCTGTTCCTGCTCGCTGTAACTGTTCTACTCGTTTTGCTCGCGGGGAATAATCCTCGCCAGGCTTTCGCCGGCGTCGCCATAGTAATGTTGGGGATTCCAGTCTATTTTCTTTTCTTCCGGCGCGTTGGACAGCAATTCAAAACCAAACTGGGGGACTAAAGCTATGACGTGGATTAAGACAATTCCGATCTCTGAAGCCGACGACAAACTGCGGGAGGCGATGACGGCGCAGCACGAACTATATCCGAAGGAATATGCCGAACCTGTACACCCAACGGCCGACGGCGAGACTGCTGGAATTGTGGCCTCCCACAGTTTGATACCAGACGCGCTTTTTCATTCCTTTGCCACGTTTGGCGCCTTGTTGTCTCCCGACTTACCGTTGACCAGACGTCAACATGAGATGATCACCACGGTCGTCTCAGTCACTAATCGCTGTGTCTATTGAATCGAATCGCACGCAGAGTTTCTGCGTCGTGTCACGCTTGATGACGAACTAATCAAGGTCCTGCAAGAAGACTATCAGCGAGCTCCTATTTCTGAGCAGGAGCGGGTGATGCTGGGTTATGTGGTCCAATTGACGAAGGACGCCACGCGCATTTCACGCGCAGACCATGAGCGCCTGCGAGCAGTAGGCTTCGATGATCGCGGCATCTTGCAGATCACGTTGATCGCCTCCTGGTTCAACTATATCAACCGTGTTGCTGATGCGCTGGGAGTAGGGAGGCCATAAACGCAAACCTTTAGTTTGCGAGCTGGGGGCAACATTTAAGAAAAGAACGCAAACTAAAAGTTTGCGTTACATTAGCCGATCTCATGAACAAACTCGTCGCGCTCTTCTGCTCTTTATTGATCTTGCTTGCTCTGCAAAGCAAGAGTAGCACCTCACACGCTCAAGGCATTAAGGGAGAGTATTTGGCACATGAGGTCCTCGTTAAGCTCGAGCGCGGAACCCAACTGACTGGCGACGGATTCCGAAAGTTTGGCGCTGACAAGCTACAGGAGTTTGGAGTCACGGGCTGGGTGCGTCTGCGCTTGCCGGCCGGAGTGACTGTGGGCGAGGCCATTGGCTTCTACCGCCAGCTAACAGGGGTTGCTCGCGTCCAACCAAATTTTGTCTACCGGGTTCAGACTGCAGTCAACGATCCGCGATTTGCGGAGCTTTACGGATTGAACAAGATCAGCGCACCGGCGGCCTGGGAGAAGACCACGGGAAATTCCGCCGTTGTAGTGGCCGTCATCGACCTGGGAGTGAATTACGACCACGAGGACCTAAGTGCAAACATGTGGCGGAATCCTGGGGAAACAGGGATGGATGCACAGGGTCACAATAAGGCGACCAATAGTATAGATGATGATGACAACGGTTACGTTGATGACGTATACGGCATTGACACGATCAACCACGATTCCAATCCGGCAGATGATGGCGGGCATGGAACGCATGTGGCGGGTACCATAGGCGCGGTAGGGAACAACAACAAGGGGGTCGTGGGCGTGAATTGGGCCGTCAGCATTATGGCCATCAAATCGCACGACTCTGCAGGTAATGGCACCTCGGCAAGTGTGATCGAGGCTTTTCAGTACGCCACGATGATGCGGCAGCGCGGTGTCAATGTTCGCGTGACCAATAACAGTTGGGGTGGCGCGCCTGAGGCTGCCGTTTACGATCAGGCGTTGAAGGATGCCATCGAGGCGGCGGGAAGTGCCGGCATCCTCAATGTCTGCGCAGCCGGGAACGCCAACAATAATAATGATGCGAATCCGTTTTATCCTGCCAGCTACGATTCGCCAAGCATTATTGCGGTCGCCGCCTCCGACCAGAATGACAATCGGGCGGGGTTCTCCAGTTATGGGGCTACGAGCGTGGATCTGGCAGCGCCGGGTGTGGGCATTCTTAGCACTTACGGGAACTCGTACACTCCTCTCAGTGGCACTTCAATGGCCACTCCACATGTAAGTGGCGCCGCTGCATTAATCTCGGCGTTCAATCCATACCTTACAGTAACCCAGCTAAAGAGCAGCTTGTTGAACAACGTGGACACGTTACCTCAGTGGTCCGGCTTGACTGTGGCCGGCGGGCGCTTAAACGTGCTGCGCGCGCTCCAGAGCATCCCCACCACGAACGAAATCGACAGTGCCTCATTTTTTGTGCGCCAACACTATCTTGATTTTCTCGCGCGTGAGCCCGACGCGGAAGGATTGGCTTACTGGGTCAATGAAATCGCCTCTTGCGGTAATGACGTTGAGTGTGTACACAGCAGGCGTATTGGCGTCTCTGGGGCCTTTTTTGTGGAACCGGAATTTCAGGACACGGGATCGTTTGTCTACCGGCTCTACAAAGCCTCGTTTGGCCGAGTTCCCAGCTTTGTAGAATTCAGTGCCGATCGGCCGCAGGTTCTTGGTGGCGTAAACCTCGATCAGGACAAAGTCATTTTCGCGGACAATTGGGTCTCGCGCGACAGTTTTAA
Organism: Pyrinomonadaceae bacterium; assembly: GCA_035283325.1. Classification (GTDB taxonomy): domain Bacteria; phylum Acidobacteriota; class Blastocatellia; order Pyrinomonadales; family Pyrinomonadaceae; genus PSRF01. Next base: position 18,306 of record DATEUF010000135.1, read on the forward strand.
GCAAGCGTACCCGTTGACAATGACTGCGGAGCACTTTGTAAATAAGCTTTTTGATACCGCTCAATTGTTTCCTTTTGCCCAGGAAAGGCAGGCTGAGATCGACGCCTTGCAGAGTAATTCGAAGAGCCGCGCAGACGTGCTCCGTACTGTTATCGAGATCGCCGAGTTCAAGACTCGCGAATACAATCCTTCGTTCGTACTGATGGAATACTTTGGCTACTTGCAACGGGATCCTGATCAAAAGGGATACGATTTTTGGCTTGACGTTTTAACCAATCGCGAACGGGGCAATTATCGTGGCATGATCTGCGCGTTCATAACTTCAGCGGAGTATCAATTGCGGTTTGCGCCGGTGGTAACGCATACCAACCAAGAGTGCGCCAATTAGTCCGCAGATTACGCCGATTCCACAGATTTTTAGAAACAGAGAGGAAGAGAAGTAATGCCCCATGGCCACCTTCAGTTTCTGTTTCTTCAGTCTGAGTAATCTGCGGAATCTGCGGACCTGAGGTGAACAATTGTTGCTCCCAGGCCGCCGGCTTGTGGTGGAGCGTCGGTCCAACCTTCGACGAACTCGGTTCGTCTAAGAATCGTCCGCGCTGTGTCACGTTGTACTCCAACTCCTTTGCCATGTATGAGGCGGAGGCTGTGGTAACCAGCTTCGTGGGCCTGCTGCAAATATCCTTCAACGACTCGCTTCACATCGCGCGGCGGAATCGTGTGTAAGTCGAGCACGTCCGTTAGCGGCACATGGAGTGGTTCTGGAAAAGGGTTATCCGGGTCAACTTCTTCATCAGGGTCAGGCAGCGAGACCGTGTTGGCAGGTCCCGTGAAGAGCATCCTCCTTAAGTGATCGAGCATCCACATCGTTTTCTTGACACTCTTAAGCATGCGCTTGTACACTCGCCTGCTTTAAAAAAAATCCTAACATTATTGATCCAAAAGTGGCAGGAGACGACGGGCGAGGTCCCCTTTCTCTGCTAAGGAAAGGAATCGTAAAATGGCTACGCGAAAGAAGATTACAGTGGTAGGCGCCGGAAATGTTGGGGCTACTGCCGCGCATTGGTTGGCGGCTAAGGAACTTGGCGACGTAATCCTGGTCGATATCATTGAGGGTGTGCCGCAAGGTAAGGCGTTAGACCTGGCTCAAGCGGCGCCCATAGAGGGTTTTGATGTTCGCTTAAGCGGCTTGAATAGTTATGAGGGAACAGAAAACTCGGATCTCGTGATCATCACGGCGGGTCTTCCGCGTAAGCCCGGCATGAGTCGTGATGATCTGCTCAAGACGAATGCGGACATTGTCTCCAAGGTGGTGGATGAGGTTGTCAAGCGCTCACCTGATTCAATTCTGATCATTATTTCGAATCCGCTCGACGCCATGTGTCAGGTAGCCCTGCGACGCTCCGGGTTTCCCAAGCATCGGGTGATTGGCATGGCCGGTGTTTTGGATTCTGCTCGTATGCGCTGCTTTCTAGCGCAAGCACTCGATGTCTCTGTAGAAAACATAACGGCATTTGTTCTTGGTGGCCATGGAGATACCATGGTACCCCTGCCTCGTTTTTCCACCTGTGCGGGAATTCCCATTCCCGAGTTGCTGCCGAAGGATCAGATCGACGCCATTGTGAAACGCACGGCAAACGGTGGTGCCGAAATCGTCAGCTTGCTGAAAACCGGCTCAGCTTACTATGCGCCCTCTGCGGCAGCGGCGGAGATGGCTGAATCCATCCTCAAAGATAAGAAGAAAATTCTACCCTGTGCAGCATACCTTGAAGGTGAGTATGGGATTAATGGCCTCTATGTTGGCGTTCCCTGTAAGCTTGGCGCACGAGGTCTCGAGCAGGTTATTGAAATCAATCTAACCGCAGAGGAACGAATTGCCTTACAGAAGAGTGCCGCAGCCGTTCAGGAATTGGTCAATGTGCTTGGGATCTGAGGTAACGCAAGCTGTTAGCTTGCACGCGCAAAAGAACAGTTTGGGTTACATGGCTGGAAATATTAGCGATGGCTCTACGCACTCTTGAGATATCTCTTTGCCTGGCGCTCCTTTTCTCGCAAACTTCCTCGTGTAGGCATTCCAAAACAACGTCCAATTCCCCTAATACCACCAACAAAGCGCAAAGCACTCCAACTACAAAGACGCAGAGCAACATTACTGGCCTGTGGGGTGGTCAGGGTATCTCATTCGAGGCGGGCGATGAGGGAGTTAAGATTGAGTTTGATTGCGCTCACGGAACGATAGCCGAAAAGATTGTTACCGACTCGAAAGCGATGTTTCTAGTCCAGGGGTCCTATGTAAGAGAGCGTCCCGGTCCCACTCACCAGGATGGGAATGCTGAGGCCGAAGCTGCTGAATATTCCGGCTCAATTCAAGGTAAGACAATGAACCTCACTGTCACGCTTTCAAAAACAAAGGAGAGTCTCGGCACCTTTAAGTTGACGCAGGGGAAAACTGGACGCGTCAGAAAATGTGGTTAGACTTTCATTGGTAAAATTTGGCACTATCGCTTGAGCCAGCCCAGTAGCCCATAAATGACCGTTTCACGGTTTTCTTCATAAATGGCTTTGGTTAGCGGAATATTCATGGGGCAGGCCTTCACGCAGTTTTGGGCGTTGCCGCAATTGGTGATGCCATCCTTTCCCATGATGCCCTGCAGCCGTTCGTCTCGATTCATCATGCCGCTGGGATGCATATTAAAAAGTCGCACCTGAGCGATAGCCTGTGGGCCGATGTATTGGTTATCGTCATATTGCGGACAGGCCTCCAAACAGCACCCGCACGTCATGCAGCGCGAATACGCATAGCGCTCCTGCACGTCGTCCTGATCCATACGTGGTCCAGGTCCGAGGTCGTATGTGCCGTCAAGCTCGATCCAGGCGTGCACACGTCGCAAATGATCAAACATTCGAGAACGATCTACAACGAGGTCCCGGATGTTGGGAAATTTTGTCATCGGCTCAAGCTTAATGGGCTGCTCCAGGTGGTCCACCAGCGCCGAGCATGATTGGCGCGCGCGTCCATTAATGACCATGGTGCATATGCCACAAACTTGTTCCAAACAGTTCATCTGCCAGACGGGAGGAGTAGTGGGATTTCCTTCTTTTGTGATCGGGTTCTTTTGAATCTCCATCAGGCAGGAGATGATGTTCAGATTGTTCCGATAGGGAATCTCAAACTCTTCCCAGTATGAAGGCGAGTCAGGATTGGCCCTGCGACGGATGTGAATCTCAACGGATTTGGGAGTCACGCGAGCGACCCGTTGAGTGATGGAGCCGTGCGTGGTGGCACTCATGTTACTCAGATTTTCCTCCCGCCTCTTCAATGGTCTTGTTTTGCTCGTGCCGCGTGGTGGCAGTCTTCTGGGAATCGCCCGCGGCTTCTTTGTCCTGGCCCCAGATGATTGGACCGCTGAGATTCTGCGGCTTCTGTTCAGAACCCGGTCGTGGTGCCTGCGGCGCCTTCTTTCTCTCAGCCGTGCTTGCAGCGGCGGCGCCCTGCTGTTTACCTTTACTGTAGTCGCGTTTTCGCGGCTGGATCAGAGAAATGTCCACTGGCTCGTACGATAACACCGGACCTTCACCTGAATACTCTGCGATGGTGGTCTTCAAGTAGTTCTCATCATCACGCTCCGGGAATTCCGGCTTATAATGCGCACCGCGCGACTCATTGCGATTCAGCGCTCCGAGCGTGATCACGCGTGCCAGCTCCAGCATGTTCTTCAAATGCCGGGCGTGCGGCAGCGCCATTGTGGCCCAGAGATTGGAATCGTTAATAGAGATACGTTTGTAACGCTCCATCAACTCCAGTAATTTCTCATCTGTTGCCTTGAGCCGATCGTTATACCGTACGACGGTAACATTGTCAGTCATCCACTTACCCATCTCCTGGTGCAGAATGTACTGATTCTCCGGTCCGCTCTGTTTGATGAGCGCGGCGTTGATCTCCTGTTGTCGCTTCAACTCCTGCTCGTGAATGCGTCCACCATCAGTGCCATTGCGCTCTAAGTTTTTTGCATAGTCAATGGCAGCGGGCGCAGCGACAAACCCACCAAAAACACAGCTCACGAGCGAATTTGCGCCCAGGCGATTGGCGCCATGAACCGAGTAGTCACACTCGCCGGCCGCTAACAGGCCGGGAATGTTAGTACGCTGCTCGAAGTCTACCCAGAGTCCACCCATGGAATAGTGCACGCCCGGGAAGATGCGCATCGGCACATGACGTGGATCATCGCCGACAAACATTTCATATATTTCCAGAATTGCGCCCAGTTTTCGATCAAGCGTTTCCGCGGGGATGTGAGTAAGGTCCAGATAGACCTGGTTCTGCCCGCCCAGGCCGTAGCCATCGATACATACTTGAAAGATTTCGCGGGTGGCGATGTCGCGCGGTACCAGGTTGCCGTAGGCTGGATATTTTTCCTCCAGGAAGTACCAGCGCTCCGTTTGGGGAATCGACGACGGAGAGCGAGTGTCACCCTTTTGACGCGGCACCCAGATGCGACCGCCTTCACCGCGCGCCGACTCGGACATTAATCGCAACTTGTCCTCTCCCGGTATTGATGTGGGATGGACCTGGATAAACTCGCCGTTTGCATATCTGGCGCCCTGCTGATAGCACGCGGAAACAGCGCTGCCCGTGCACACCATCGAGTTTGTTGATTTCCCGAATATCAGTCCGGGCCCACCCGTCGCCATGATTACGGCGTCAGCAGGAAAGGCCTTCAGTTCCAATGTCTGTAGGTCCATCGCCACAAGGCCGCGACAAACCTGGGCATCGTCAAGGATTAGCGAGAGCATCTCCCAATGCTCAAACTTTCTCACCTGGCCGGCAACTTCATAGCGCCGCACCTGTTCGTCAAGCGCATAAAGTAGTTGCTGTCCCGTAGAAGCTCCCGCGAAAGCAGTCCGGTGGTGCAGAGTGCCGCCGAACCGCCGGAAGTCAAGCAAACCTTCACTGGTCCGCGAGAAGGGAACTCCCATGCGATCGAAAAGATAGATGATCGATGGCGCCATCTCGCACATTGCCTTGACCGGCGGTTGATTGGCCAGAAAGTCGCCGCCGTATACCGAGTCATCAAAATGCTTCCACGGTGAATCGCCTTCGCCCTTAGTGTTAACAGCGCCATTAATACCGCCCTGCGCGCAGACCGAGTGGGACCGCTTCACTGGCACCACCGAAAAAAGATCGACGCTAATTCCAGCTTCCGCGATTTTCATTGCCGCTGCGAGTCCGGCCAATCCGCCACCTACGATCGCGATTTTGATTTGATTGCTAGCCATCTTTTTTCAGAGGATTCCTCCCAACAAACCGCCAGGGCGGATGAAGGCGACTGCTGCATTAATTCCAACCGCGAGCAGCACCGCGCCGAAAGCGATGCACGCATAGCCTGTCAACCTCTGCGCGCGCTCACCAATGGTGATGCCCCAGTCAACCATGAACAACCATATGCCGTTCGCAAAATGACAAACAGTGGCAGTAATGCCCACAATATAGATCAGTAAAATCGGCACCATATGAAACTCTCGCGCTACTATGTCGAAGGCCAGATCTGGACGATGCGCCACTGAAGTGGTGTTCAGTCCCGGCACCATGCCGAAACGGAAATTGAGCACGTGAAAGGTTATGAAGAAGAACAGGATTACCCCTGTGATTCTCTGAATCAGATAGAACCAATTGCGCGGATACGGATAGTTTAGATTGTTGGGTCGCGCCTCAATCGTTATCACCAGACCATAGACGGCGTGGTAGATGAGAGGTATGAAGATACCGCCAATCTCAACAAACAGAATATAAGGAATGGATTGCAGGTCCTTGACTGCGGCGTTGAAATCAGCAGCGCCGCTAAGGGCTTTAGAGTTAGTATAAAAATGTTCCAGGAGAAAGATTCCGAGCGGGACAATTCCGGACAACTGGTGTAGTTTGCGCAGGACAAACGTCCGGCTCAATTGGATCGCCAAGTGTACACTCCTTCATGAATGAGCTTGAGCGCGGGGCAGTGTCGATGAGCAGGCAGGGAAGTTAAAGTTTTCACCGGAACAATGAAATTATAGTGAGAACTTCCAGAAAATCAAAATCACCACCAGTTCTAACCGAAGAATGAGTGAACTGATATTCCAAACCGCTACCTGCATAGCTAAGTTAATTCGAGAGCGCGCTGTTTCACCACTCGAAGTTCTAGAGGCCCATCTGCGAAGGATTGACGAATTTAATCCCAAACTTAATGCCCTTGTAACCCTTGTTCCAGATGCTTTCGAGAAGGCGGAGAAAGCTGAAGCGGCGCTGGTCGCTGGACACGGAACTGGGCCCCTCTGCGGCTTACCATTTACTGTAAAGGACACAATTGAAACCGGCTCATTACGGACAACAAGTGGCTGTCCTGCCCGGAAGCACTTTGTTCCCAATAGTGACGCTCCAGCGGTGGCGCGGCTTAAAGCTGCCGGAGCAATAATTCTCGGAAAAACCAATCCAGCCGAAATGGCAATGGACTACACGGCTGACAATCCCGTGTTCGGTCGCACGAACAATCCTTACGACTTGCGGCGCTCACCGGGCGGTTCCAGCGGTGGCGAAGCTGCGGCAATTGCAGCCTGCCTTTCTCCCTGTGGCCTGGGCAGCGATCTGGCAGGGTCGATTCGTATCCCCGCGCACTTCTGTGGTATTGCGGGTCTGAAACCTTCCACGGGACGAGTGCCCGGCGAGGGACAATTTCCGCCCAGTATTGGGCCCTATTCACTGGGTGCTGTTATTGGTCCAATGGGCCGGTGTATTGAGGATCTTCAGTTGCTTTTTCGAGTACTAACGGGAAGTGATTCTTCTGGTGGTTCAGGTGATAATCGCAAGCGAATACAGGGTTGGCGCGTGGCCTGGTACGCGGAAGATGGCGTTGCGCCTGTTACAGAGGAGACTCGTCAAGCTGTTGCCGCGGCCGCTGGCGCGTTGGTCGAAGCGGGTTTGATTGTCGAAGAACGTCTCCCGCCGGCTATTGGCCGTGGTCACGAGCTTTGGCTGAAAATATTTTCGCGCGCCTCGGTGGTCCAGCTGAGGGAGGTATACGCAGGACACGAAACAGAAGCCGGCTCTTTTGTGCGCTGGAGGTTGGAGACCGCAGACGACGGCTTAGTGCCCGGCTTGGACGAATACATAAGTGCCTGGATGGAGCGAGATCGACTGCGGATGTCATTACTTAATTGGATGAGGGACGTGCCTCTGCTCGTCGCTCCTGTGGGCGCGACGCCCGCGGTGCCGCACGATGTACATAAGGTAACGGTGGGCGGGCAGACGATTAATGAGTTTCGCGCTTTCAGCTATTCGCAGGCATTTAATACTTTTGATCTGCCTGCGGTGTGTGTTCCCGCAAGCAAGACAGCGGAAGGTTTGCCAATCGGGGTGCAGATCGTGGGTCGACCCTTTGCGGAGGAGTTTGTGCTTGCTGCCGCAGGCATTGTTGAGAAAGCTCTCGGTGGCTGGCGCTTGTCTGACAAATTTTAGCAGCTATGAAGGCTCATACTGACAAACTGGCATTGAGCCCACCTTCATAATCCGATATATTCAAAACCGAAATTCAATAGGAGCAACTTGCTATGGACCCCCTTTACACACTATTTGTCCTGTTTTTCCTTGGCTTCATTGGGATCGTCTTACTGGTTGTTGCGGCAAAAACCATCAGGATCGTTCCCCAGGCAACAGTCTTGCTCCTCGAGCGATTAGGGCGGTTCAACAGAGTGCTCGACAGTGGCCCTCACATCATCATTCCCTTTCTGGACAAGCCCCGCGGTGTATATTGGACAAATACCAGAGGCGGCCTGACACAGATCGATATGCGCGAGCAGTACATTGATCTGCCGCCGCAACCGGTCATCACGCGCGACAATGTGACTATCCACGTCGATTCAGTCGTGTACTGGCAAATCACTGATCCTGTTAAAGCGGTTTATGAGATGAACGATCTCGTCGGCGGTATCGTGCAGTTAACTATCACCGGCATGCGTGCTGTCATGGGCGACATGGACCTGGATCACACTCTTTCACAGCGCGATCAGATTAACGCCAAGCTGCGCATCATTCTTGACGAAGCTACCGACAAGTGGGGCGTGAAGGTCACTCGTGTGGATGTCAAGAACATCAATCCGCCGGAAGATGTGCGGATCACCATGGAGAAGCAGATGACTGCCGAGCGCAATCGTCGCGCACTGGTGTTGCAGGCCGAAGGCGACAGGCAGGCAGCGATTACTCGCGCGGAAGGTGAGAAGCAGGCCGCTGTCACCCGTTCGGAAGGTGAAAAGCAATCCAACATTCTGCAGGCCGAGGGACTTGCGCAAGCACGCCTTCGTCAGGCTGAAGCGGAGGCAGAAGCAATCGCGCGGGTCGCGAATGCCATGCAGAGCCATGGCAATCCCGCACAATATCTGATCACCACTCGTTACATAGAAAGCTTGCGCGACATGACGCGCACCAATAACTCCAAGGTGATCTTCATGCCGGTGGAAACCTCTGCAATGCTCTCCAGCGTGGGGGCTATTAAAGAGATCTTCGCAGAAACTGGTGAGAAGGCTGACGAGAAGCCTCCGTCACCGCCACGGCCTCGCCAGCTGCCGAATTGATATAACACTCAGGTGCAGCTGTGCCCTCCGCTACCGCCCGACGCCTTTGCTGCCAGCGAATGACGGGAGATAACGGAATATCTTGATCCTTCGCTGTTCAACTCACTTCGAATTACCAGCAAATCTGAAACCTCAACTACTGTGGGTGCCACTTCCATTTCCTGGTGAGTTGCTGCCAGCGTGCGCGAGCCTTGCGGTTTTCGGAGCCGGGCAACGGTCAGGTGGGGATGAAAAGCTTTCTCCTCTCGGGGAAACCCGACACGCGCGCATTCAAGCTCAAGGTTTTTATGCAGGTGACCCAGTTCGTCCGAGAGGTCGTTGACGCCGATCCAAAGAACTGTTGGCATCCCGCGTTTTGGGAAAGCGCCTGTCCCGCCGATTTCAATCTTGAATGGTCCAATTTGCTCCACGGCCTTTGAGGCTGCAAGCGTGACACGCTCAACCAGGGATGCCCTTATTTCGCCCAGGAATTTTATGGTCAGATGAATACTTGCCGCTCTGGCCCAACTGGCCTGGGCATGCGGCACTGCCCGGCGCAATGCGGCGATGTGTTGCATTAATTGTTCATTGATAAGTTGCGGCAGTTCAATTGCGCAAAAAATCCGCCATCGCTCGCCCTTTTTTGGAGTTTCTCGAGACATCTAGCCAGATCAAGGGTGAGGCTGAAACACTATTGACTGCTTCGCCGCCGCCGCAATCGCTGCTTCGCTGAAAGGAAAGACGCGCGGCGTCACAGCTCGCCAATCTTCCAGTTGGTCCTTCCAATGCGGGCTCGTTGGAGAACCGGATTCTCCCAGGGTGATGCCGTGCAGGGTATGGTCCCAATCACCCGGATCCGCGATCAGGCGCATGGAAACGGGAGCACCAACATTGACTGTCGCTCCCAGCAGATAGCCGGTGCCGTTCTGTGGCAGTGGAGCAATCGTGAACTGGAGGCCTATCAAGGGCACTGCGGCCAGCGGATGCGGAAACCGAGACTTGACCATATTCCCCCAGGTCCAATTTGTCTCATCGGCCCCCAGGTTCTTCGTCAACGTCTGACGGGCGTCTGTATAGGAGGAGCGAAGGAGCGCAGCGTAGGAAGCAAACTCTTTCGGCAGCCACTCGCGTGGCTGCTGTGTCAGAAGCCAATCAAGCGTAGTATCAAAATTGTTCCACCCGAAAATCTTTGCTCGCTCATCACCAATGCTTCCCTTGATGATACGGTCGCGAAAGGCGAGGCGCATTTGAGCCACAACCGGTGCAATTCGCGAATCGACCGTCAATAACCCATCCCAGGTTTCGAATGCGGACACCTGGTCGCGCAACTGGTCATTGTTCGCAGCCGCCGAGTCCCCTTTCACAATCTTCGCTGCGCCGCGGGCGAAGTTCACACCGGCTATCGAATAGACATCTCCCTGAATGGCCCGAAAATCATTCGCAGTAATCTTCTGCTTCTGCTCAAGCAAGTCCAGTATCCGTCGCGCGCGATATGGTTGCGCCCAGAAGTGCGTTAGAAAGTAAGGATAATCATTACCAACGATTCTTTGGTTTGCTGTGACGATGATCCCGGCCGGCGGATCGAAGAGTTGAGGTAACTTCTCGAAAGGAATAAAGCTCACCCATTCGCCCGCATCTGTGGAGCCATCATAAGGAATACTGCCGTCGCCGGATTTGCGAATGGGCACGCGTCCGGCGGCGTAATAGCCAATATGTCCTTCGGCATCCGCATAGACCATGTTTTGCATTGGACCGGTGTAACTCCTAAGCGCGGTCGTAAACTCTTTCCAGTTGCGGGCGCGGTTTTGAAGATAAAACCCGTCTGCATTATTGAGTTTGGGATCAAGCGCGGTCCAGCGCAGGGCGTAACGCTTACCGTCCTTCTCAAAAATAATTGGACCATGACGCGTGACGGTTACGTCGAGTGTGATGGTGTTGGTCGCAGTGTCAGTAAAATTCTTTCGCACTGCAATCTCTTCATGACGAATCTTCGCGTCGCGCCAGCCGGCCGGAGCGAGATACTTCTGCGGGTTGGCAGGGTCAAACTTCTCAAGGTAGAGATCCTGCACATCAGGTCCAACATTGGTAAATCCCCAGGCAATATGCTCGTTGTGACCGATCACCACTCCAGGTAATCCGGGAGTGGTGACTCCCGCTACCCGTACTCCCGGCGCCGCGAGGTGCACTAGATACCAGATGGGTGGAGCCGAGGGGCTCAGATGCGGATCATTGGCCAGGAGTGGCCGGCCCGACGCTGTGCGTTTGCCACTGACTACCCAGTTGTTGCTGGCTGCCAGGGATTCGGAGTAAAACCCGATGCGTGCCAACGAGCACTCCTCGATTGAAGCCTCTGTAGCAAGTGAGCTCCAGAACTCTTCGTCAACCTGTCTGGGAGAGGCTGTGTTGACGACAACTTTGGTTCGGCCGGCCTGCTTCTTCTTACGGTCCTTTCCTACTACCAGTACATCGAGAGGCGAGGTTTCCGGCAACAACAGGGCCAGCTTTTCTGCCGGCAACTCCCGGAGTGCGTCGCGCATGACATCCAATCGCCATGAGGAAGAAAGCGTTTCGTAGAAAAGTTTCACGATGATCAACGAGTCTGCTGGTGTCCAGGGCCGCGGCTTGTATTGCAGAATCTGAAATTCGACAGGCAGCATTTTCGGTTCAAGTGATGAGATATAGGCGTTGACGCCGCTCGCATAAGCCTCCAGCACAGCCCGAGCTTGGGGTGACGCCTGACTAGCCTCCGCATCCGCTGCTGGAGCAAAGCCCATTGTGCGATGACGTTTATCCTCTTCCAGCGCCTTTTCTCCCAAAACCTCCGCCAGTTCACCTCGCGCCGTGCGGCGAAACAGATCCATCTGCCACAGACGGTCACTTGCAGTCACGTAGCCCTGGGTAAAGTAGAGGTCTTCATCGTTGTTTGCGCTGATGTAGGGAATACCGCGTTCGTCTCGTCTCACTGTCACTCGAGCTTTAAGGCCCGCAATCTCCTGAGTTGCTACAACTCCCGTTTGAGAAGACACTTGTTGGAACAGTTTGGCGGAGAGAAGCAGTCCGAGCAGAGAGAGGAAGACTACAGCGATGCGCACAGCAGACTCTTGTCTCTTCATCGGTGTTGACATTCGAACAGCGTTAAGAATGTTAAGAACTCGACGATAGTAGCACAGGCCTAAACCGAACCTTATCGTGCGTTAAACAATCCACCCAGCATAGCAATGGCGTGCTTATTGACTAGCCCAGAGCAGGCAGATAGAATCCGCCACATGTGGTCCGTGCTCACAGGCAGATTATCGGCAGTGTTGTTGCTACTGCTGATTTTTCTTTCCAGTGTTCAGGCTCAGCAGCGGCCATTGTTGACGGAAGACGTCGACATCATTCCCCCGGGAACATTGCGGATCGAGACGGGAATAGATTTCCTTCAGGGGGCCAAGTTCCCCGCCTCCGGACTGACCGGCGATCTCACACGCGTTGGAGTAATTGGTGTAAACATCGGTTTTGCTCCCAATGTTGAGTTCCAAATCGAGGGTGTGGCGCAGAATTATCTGAGCATTAATTCGCAGATGCCGGGGGCGATTCCGTTGTCGTTAATGCCTGGCGCCACCACCTCAAACGACACCGGAGACTTCAGCCTGTGGGCCAAGATAAAACTGAGGAGCGAGACGAGTCGGGGCCCCGCACTCGGATTTCGTTTTGGTGTGCAGTTGCCAAACTCGAACCAATCGCGGGGTATTGGACTTAACCAGACAAATGCTTACGGCTCGCTGCTCGTGGGGAAGAAATTCGGCCACCAGGGTCGGTTTAATACTTTCGGCAATCTAGGCATCGCAATTCTTACAGCCCCGACGGCCCTATTCTCCCAGAACGATGTCCTGACCTATGGAGCGGCCGGCATATTTCGTATCAACAAACAGTTCAGCCTGGCGGGCGAAGTTAATGGACGGGCGAATACGCGTCCTGGCGACGGCCCCTTGGGCACCGAGTCGCAATCGGAAGCGCGCCTGGGAATGCAGGTTCGCGCCTCTGGACTGCGTTTCGATTTCGCCGGCATCAAAGGCCTCACCAAGTTCACGCACAACTCAGGCGTCACTGTTGGAGTTACCTACGATACCCCCAACATTTTTGCTCCGGCCAAATGAACGAAGAGTACGGAGTACTGAGTACTGAGTGCTGAGTGCTGAGTACTGAGTGCTGAG
>DATEUF010000136.1:0-5743 GCA_035283325.1 Pyrinomonadaceae bacterium
GGACAGGACTTTTACTTTCGAGCTTTCATCTTCGAGGATCGCTCCCCAAAGAGGTCGAGTATAACTACATGGGCATACAGTCAATTCCCATGACCGGTCTTGCACCGGCTAGACATGCAGCATTATGGGCTGCGAACGAAACTACACTAACATCCACGAAAAATGTCTGGTGATATTTCGGTGCGGAGATTTGTTTAACCTATGCTCGGCTTTCACCCCGGAGGGGTGAGATGTATATAGCCGCGGATACGCCCCTTTTGCTTAAACGCCGTTCGGAGGGGCGGAACCTCAACGTCTGCACGTACTCATCTGAAATCATTCCGCCCCTCCGAACGGCGCCGGGAACCTTATTAGCACTCCTTCTATAAACATCGCACTCCTAACGGAGTGAAAAAAGCCATCAAAGTCTCGCATCGAAATGAATTTTCACATCGTCTCGTGTCTTGGGGATTGTCCAGACTTCTTAGAATATCTGGCAATTGTGTGGGTTGGACTTCGACAATCCAATGATAAATGAAGTTTTGTCTCTTCGTTCTTGGTCCTTTCAAATGGAAGGCGTTTGTGTTTTTCGTTTCGGATTTAAGAAAGGCGTCTTCACCACAGTTGCTCTTACTCGATGGCGAATGGCCTCCACGGTAATTTCGAATTGCACACTGGTTCCTGGTTTCGTGTAAGAGCGCTCGAGAGTCGCCAGCGCAATCATCTTCTTTAATGTTGGAGACCAGGTACTCGAGGTCGCCTTGCCCACTTGCGCACCGTCTCTGTACACCGGCACAGCTACCCGCGAAGCAATGGGCGACACCGAAGGCGGAAGACCCACCGCTTCGTAGAAACTTTCCACCTGTGGCCAGTCGATCTCCAAACCGACGATCTCTCGCTTGGATCCCATTCTTTGCTCCTCCTGCAATGCGGCCTGGCCTATGAAGCGGTTTTTGTCGAGATTGACGAGCCGGCCAAGACCCATTTCAAAAGGAGAATACTTTTGTGAATCGATTAACGCTTTCTTGCTGCTATTGAAATCGATGTCGATCAAAAGTAATCCAGCTTCAATGCGGGCAACATCAAGAGCCAGCATCCCAGCCGGACGAATGTCAAAAGCTCTACCATGTTCCATTAACGAATCCCAGACGGAAAGCGCGTCGACGGCCGGCACCCAGATCTCGTACCCGAGGTCACCCGTATAACCTGTGCGCGAGATCTCTACCGGAATACCTTTGATCGACGCCTTAGTGACCCGGAAGTATTTGAGGTTTTCAATGTTGGCGTCCTTAACAATGGTCTTCAGCAAGCGGGCGGAGGTGGGCCCTTGCAGTGCCAGGGCCGCAACTGATTCTGAAATATCTTCGATCTGAACATCCATGCCCGCTGCATTTAGAGTAAACCAGCGAAGGCTGGGATCGGCGGCGGTCCAACGATAAAGGTTTTCGGCCAAACGTGAGACAGTTCCATCATCGATAACCTTCCCATGTTCATCGCACCACGGGGTATAGATTACCTGCCCAATCGCCACCTTGCGCATATCGCGTGTAATGATGCGATCTACCAGCCGCGTAGCGTCCTTCCCGCTGATTAGATATTTGAAGAGCGGCGAAATATCTAGTAGCGCTGCTGCGTTACGAATAGCGTTGTATTCGTGTTCATGATGGGTCTCGTACGCGCTGACAGCATAATAGCCCGACCACTCGCGGTAGTTCAGGCTTTCGCATAGGGAAAATGTTCTATCGTGGAATGCGGTTCCAATAGGCATAGTTTGATCGCTCGAAGTCGCAACACGGGAAGCGGCGAGGGATGACCTCTACCAACCCGTCACGCTCACTCAAATTCATCTTCATCCCGGGGGCTGCTTATTTGCTGGGCCACCACTTCATGCCACTCTTTAATCACCTCTTCGCTTACACCGAGCGCTTCGAGGACGTCGCTGACTGCACCCGATTTGCTCTTTAATTCCGGAAAGGTCAGAAGCAATATCGCCAAATCGCGCCAATCGGTGCCAGCTCTCGGTTGGCCGCGACGCGCATGAAAAGAGATGACTTTGCGCGCGATTAGTTCGGGCGGAGATGCAACCTGGATCTCGTCAACTGTTTGTGACTGCGGTAAGGAACGCACAGGTCGCACGTCTACCAGGTGACGGTTACCAGTCTTTTGCACCTGGAATAGACGATACCCTTTGCCTCCACCAATTACGCGCACTCGCATGGCAACATGGAATTTCGTGGCAAGATGCGCTCGCAGCTCTTCGGCCAACTCAGCAGCATGCGTGGACATGAGATCTATGTCCTGCGTCATTCGAGGCTCATCGACATAGGCGTTCACTGCCGTGGCGCCAAATAACACAATGTCATCGCGACCACGCAGGAATTCGAGCACAGCCTCGTGAATGGTCGCCAGCGGCAGCGGTTCACGCATGGCAAACTCCTTGAATGTGAGCACTCCGGCGTTGAGCATGATTTAAATCATACCCTTAGCAATACTTAGTAACCAAGAATATTTCTGATCCTCCAAGAGATCCAATAACACTGTTCGTCCGATTGTCAGAGCGCGTGATTATAAGTATCCTAGCCAATCTTCAGCAAGCTGCTTTACCGCAAACAGATGAATAATAGATACGACGTCATCGTCGTTGGTGGTGGTCACAATGGTCTGGTCAATGCGGCATATCTCGCACGCGCCGGCAAGCGTGTGCTGGTGCTTGAGCGCCGGCACGTACTTGGGGGCGCAGCCGTCACGGAAGAAGTCTTTCCCGGTTTCAAGTTCTCAGTCTGCTCTTACGTCGTCTCACTGCTACGCCCTGAGATCATTCGCGAACTGGATCTGCCAAGTCATGGTTTAGAGATCCTTCCGCTCGACGGTACGTTCACGCCTATGCCAAACGGAGACTATCTCTGGCGTGTCAACGATCATGCGAAAACAAGGCGAGAGATCGCCCGTCACTCACGGCTCGATGCCGAAGCTTATGACGAGTATGGCAAAGCGATGCTTGAGATGGCCCACTTCGTCAAACCCATTATGAGCATGACCCCGCCCGATCCTACATCGTTGAATCCGAAGGGCCTGCGGGATCTGTTGTTTCTTGGGCGACGATTCCAACGGCTGCCGGCGGAAGACAAGTACAACCAGGTGCAATTGATGACCATGAGCGCCGTTGATTTCCTGGATCAGTGGTTTGAGACTGACGTGCTCAAGGCGACGATGTCGGCATCGGGTATCATCGGCACGTTCCTGGGTGTGCGTTCGCCCGGTACTGCCTATGTGCTGCTGCATCACTACATGGGCGAAATAGACGGAGCCTTCCGATCCTGGGGTCTATCGCGCGGTGGTACCGGAGCTATCTCCAATGCCATTGCCGATGCGGCGCGCAAGGCAGGAGCAGAGATTCGCACGGAGGCTCCGATTGCAAAGATAGTGGTTAAGAATGGCGCAGCCCGTGGCGTCGTATTGGAGAATGGCGACGAACTCGCGGCGAGAGTGGTCTCTTCCAGCGTCGACCCGCGTCTCACATTCAACAAAATGGTTGGCGAAGAACACCTGCCAGAGGATTTCATCGAAGACCTGGCGCACTACAAGTATCGCGGCTCATCAGGAAAAGTGAATCTGGCGCTGGCGGACCTTCCTGATTTTCGTGCTCTACCGGGTCGCGGGCCACACTTGCGCGGCGCAGTTTCCATCTCCCCTTCTGTTGATTACATGGAGCGCGCCTATGACGAGGCGAAATACGGTCGCTTCTCACGCCGGCCTTATATTGACATTGTGATTCCGAGCCTGACCGACCCATCGGTGGCCCCACCCGGTAAGCATGTTATGTCCTGCTTTGTACAATATGCGCCCTATAATCTTAAAGAAGGAAACTGGGACGAAAAGCGTGAGGAATTTGGAGATACTGTAATAGATTCCATTGCGGAATTTGCTCCAAACATCAGAGACATCATTCTTCATCGACAAGTGTTGACTCCACTCGATCTGGAACGGGAATTTGGTCTCTCCGAAGGCAACATCTTTCAGGGCGAGTTGACGCTCGAACAACTCTTCTTTCTGCGGCCCGCGCCAGGTTGGGCACAATATCGAACACCGTTGCGAAATCTCTACATGTGTGGCTCGGCTACGCATCCCGGAGGCGGAATCATGGGCGCCTCTGGTCGCAACGCGGCGATGAAATTGTTAAGAGACTGGAAGCGATTGTGAAAGGCCGCCTGATCCACAAAATCACTCGAACCAACATCAGGCTAGTTAGTGCAACCTAACGCCCGGCATTACTCATGAACTAAGAAGTGGCCAAGGAACACTACGACATCGTCATTATTGGCGGAGGGCACAATGGCCTGGTGGCAGCCTGCTATCTAGCTAAAGCCGGCCTGAAACCTCTTGTGCTTGAGCGCCGCAAGACGGTTGGCGGCCTGGCGATTACAGAAGAGATTCATCCGGGCTTTCGCTGTTCCATCCTGAGCCCTTCCGCCGGTCCATTGCTGCCACATATCGCCAACGACTTGCAGTTAAAGCTTTTTGGTCTTGAGTTCATTCATCCCGAAGTGCGTCTCACGGCTCTCAACGCAAACGGTCCCTGTTTGTGCATCTTTGAGGACGCCGGACGCAGTGCGCAGGGCTTGAAGGCAATCTCTTCCCACGATGCTCGAGTCTATCCGGAATTTGCCGCCAGCTTTTCGCGAATAGGTAAGGTCCTGGCGCCGCTGGTTACGACAACTCCACCAACGATTGAGAAGCCGGCGCCGGGCGAGCTATGGAACCTGGGCAAACTGGGTCTGGCTTTTCGGCGGCTAAGCAAGAAGGACGCCTATCGACTACTGCGTTGGGGACCGATGGCTGTCGCTGACCTTGTGGGCGAATGGTTTGAAACCGAACTGTTGCGCGCGTTATTTGCAGCTCGAGGAATCTTTGGCGCCTTCGCGGGTCCCTGGTCTGCGGGTACGAGTACGGCTCTGCTGTGGCAAGCTGCGATGGACGGTCAGGCGGCTATTCCCAACGCCTTTGTCAGAGGTGGCATGGGCAGCCTCTCTGAGTCGCTCGCAAAAGCGGCGCTAGCGGCGGGAGCTGAGATCAGAACCAGCGTCGAAGTATTAAAGATACAGGTCAATGATGGGAAAGCTACGAAAGTGTTGCTTCAAGATGGACAGGAGATTGCGGGCAACACCGTAGTCTCGAGTCTCGATCCACACACGACCTTTCTCCGTCTGGTCGATCCAATCGATCTCGACCCGGACTTCGTTTCCAAGATTCGCAACTACAGGGCTGTGGGCACTGTCGCCAAGGTCAATCTCGCGCTCTCGGCGCTACCCTCTTTTTCCAATCTCAATGGCACAGCAAGTGAGGAGCTCACGGGGAGGATTCACGTGGGGCCGGATATCGACTACCTGGAGCGCGCGTTCGATGCGGCGAAGTATGGGGAATACTCACCTGCACCTTATTTGGACATCACTATCCCGACGATTACCGATCCTTCGCTGGCACCGGCTGGCGCGCATGTGATGTCAATACATGTCCAGTTTGCCCCCTACAAATTGAAGAATGGCGACTGGCGTTCGTTGTCCGAGCAGTTGGGAGACACAGTCGTCAATACGCTTTCGACATATGCGCCCAATCTGAAAGAGTTAATTCTGGCAAGGCAGGTAATCACGCCTTTAGACCTGGAAACCACTTATGGGTTGGGTGGTGGTCACATCTTCCATGGCGAACAGGCCCTAGACCAATTTTTTACGTTTCGACCGTTGATCGGGTGGGCAAGATATCGTAC
>DATEUF010000137.1:0-4303 GCA_035283325.1 Pyrinomonadaceae bacterium
ACCTAGAGATTATCTGACTTGAGTTGTTGCTTGCGGCTTGAATGTTATCGGGCTGGCGTAAGTTTCCGCTTGAGTGATTAGCTATCAGCGCTCGCGCATTCTTTTCTTATGCTCAGCACTGCCGATCCAACCACGACGCCAGAAGTAGACCAGCATGGCCAAGGCCACTCCTACCATAACGATCCAGACGACATAGTAGCCATAACGTGAATGGATCTCAGGCATGTTGTCGAAGTTCATGCCGTACACGCCTGCGATAAACGTCAGCGGCAGCATGATTGCCGAAAAGATCGTCAATACTTTCATAATCTCATTCAACCGGTTGGACACTACGGACAGGTAAGCCTCCAGGGAGCCGCTGATCAGATCTCGATAACTCTCCCCGAGATCCGTCACCCGCACGATATGATCGTAAATGTCCCGATAAAATGGCAGCGCTGGTCCACTGATTAGCTGGAACTGCCCATGACTCATCCGATAGAGTACGTCCAGTTGTTTGGACGTTATGCGCCTTAGACGCAACACACTTCGCTTGAGGCCCAGGATCTCTTCCAGGATCTCCTTGTTGGGCCGGTTCAGAGCAAAAATATCGTCTTCGAGATCACTTATTCTTTCATCGAAGTCATCCATAACGGGCAGGTAGTCATCAACGATGCTGTCGATGATCTGGTGGAGCAGGAAAGTAGCACCGCGCTGACAAAGCACTGGGCTCGAGCACACCGATGTTTTCACCTTTGTGATGCTACCGAAGTTTTCATGATGGTAGGTAACGACATAATTCCGGCCGAGAAATCCATCAAGCTCAATTGTATTGAATCGATCAGGACTGGTGTCGGTCCGTACGGCGTGAACGATGAAATAGAGATAGTCGGGAAACTCCTCTACTTTGGGATGGTGCCGGTTGGCCCGGCAATCCTCAACTGTCAGCGGGTGAAAGTGGAAGATGTCGAGGAGCACACGGTCGTCCGTCTCTGACGGCGCTTCCATGTCGACCCAGATGACTGCTTTCTCATCTTTTAGCAACTCTGGCAGATGCTCTACGCCAAAACCCTCTTTCACCCGCGTTGCGCCATCTCGATATACGAAGATCTCCATGAACATCACCTCGGCGTCTCGAACAAATTGCAAGTTGGGAAGGGGGCAAGGCAGGCTTCGGGACAGGAACTGATCAAGGTTCAGTCTGCCGCCGCCCCCGCTCAAGTTAAATTGTCATGCAAAATTGAATGGTTCATTTAAGCTCAAACAATTGCAAGTTGGGAAGGGGCAAGGCAGGCTTCGGGATAGGAAAGAGGCCAGTTTCAGTCTGCCGCCGCCCCCGCTCAAGTGCAAATGTCATTCAATATCAAATCGAGATTACTTTGAGAGCTGCCTTGCCCCTCCTTATTTGAGAGATTTCCTGCAGTTGAGTCATTCATTTAATGTAGACTGGCATCAAATGTTGAGCGGGGGCGGCGGCAGCTGAAACTGGCCTCTTGCCTGTCCAGAAGCCTGCCTTGCCCCCTGCAATTATTTGAGCACTATGAATGCAGGACACGGTGGTGGAACAAACTTGACAAGCGATAGACCAAAAATCCTGGTTACGGACGAAGTTAGCGACGCTGGCCTGCAACCCCTGCGTGACGCCGGATACACCGTAGCCAAGCAGACCAAACTCTCTCCTGACGCGCTGGCCGCTCAAGTGCAGGACTGCGAAGGCCTCGTAGTGCGGAGCGAAACGCGAGTTACTGCGGAGCTAATGGACATGGCGCCTAAACTGCGTGTTGTTGGGCGCGCGGGCGTCGGCGTTGACAACATCGACGTGCCCGCAGCAACGGCACGCGGCATAGTTGTCATGAACGCTCCCGATGGCAACACCATTACGACCGCGGAGCACACGTTAGCGCTTCTGATTGCATTGGCCAGGCGAGTGCCACAGGCAAACATCAGCTTGAAAAAGGGTCACTGGGAACGGAAACAGTTTGTCGGAGTGGAATTGCAGGGCAAGACGCTCGGGATTATTGGGTTGGGTCGTATCGGTCGTGTGGTAGCAAGTCGAGCTCGAGCTTTTGGCATGAATATCATCGCCTATGATCCATTCATCGCTCCCGAGCAAGCCCGCGATCTTGATATTCGAGTGGTCTCGCTTGACGAGGTATTTGCCCACGCTGACTTTCTGACGGTGCACACTCCTCTGACCGCCGAGACTCGGGGCATTATTGGTAAAGAGGCCTTTGGCAAGATGAGGAACGGGGTGCGCATCATCAACTGCGCTCGCGGCGGTTTGATTGATGAGCATGCACTCTACCAGGCTATCAAATCTGGAATCGTGGCCGGCGCTGCACTGGATGTCTTTGACCAGGAACCGCCGGCCGCCGATAATCCGCTGCTCGCATTGGATGAGGTGATCGCCACTCCACACCTGGGCGCCTCTACCACCGAGGCCCAGGAAGGCGTCGCATTAACGGTGTCGGAGCAGATGCGCGACTATCTGTTGAACGGCACGCTGCGCGGGGCCGTTAACGTTCCGGCGCTTGGTCCAAAGGAGTTGCATCTCTTACAGCCGTACATTGATTTGGCTGAGCGGTTGGGTCGCTTTCAGGCTCAGTTGGTCGACAGCGCCGTGCGGGAGGTGCAATTGGAATATGCTGGTGAGATAGTGGATTTTGACGCGGCGCCGGTCACTAGATCGTTTCTGGCCGGGTTGCTGCGCGATGTAAGCGCGCGTGTGAACGTCGTCAATGCGTTCTTGATCGCAGAAGAGCGGGGAATCAATGTGACCACCACCTATATTCGAGCTGCCGCCGATTTCGTACCAGCTATTCAGACACGTGTGGTGACAAACGCCGGTAAGCAGACTGTGTCGGGAACGTTGTTTGGTTTTGGTCAGCAGGCGCGCGAAGGAAGGATCACTGAGATCAACGGGTTCCACATCGAGGCTATACCCAGCGGCAACATGTTGGTAACGCGGAACCGCGATGTGCCGGGTGTCATCGGTCGCATCGGAACGATTCTGGGAGAGCGGGGCGTCAACATCAGCCGTTTTCATCTGGGAAGACGAGAGCGGGGCGGAGAAGCCATGGCGGTGATTGAGATTGATGCTCCCCCTGACAACGACACGCTCGCCGAACTAAGAAGCGCTAAACAGATAATCTCCGCTCAACATATCATGCTCTGATCCACGAAAATACACTAAACGACACGAATCCCTAACTCCAAGCAAGAGACTCACAAGTCCGGAAGGGTTGCTTGCACCCGCTGATCATTAAGTTTGTGGTCATAAATCGGCAGCGGGTGCAAGCAACCCTTCCGGACCTGGAGATTATCTGATTGAGTTGTTGCTTGCGGCTCGAATAGTTATCAGCCCTGGCGGGTGCAAGCAACCCTTCCGGACTGCGAATCTCCCGTAGCCCGGTTCCTTTCGAAGTTTTCAGTTATTTGAAACGGTTCCCCATCGATACTTTGAAAATTGATCAGTCTTTTGTGCGTGAGATCAGCACAGACACAGACGGTGCGGCAATTGTTACTGCCATTATTACGCTAGCGCACGCGTTACGGCTGAATGTAATTGCCGAGGGTGTTGAAACCGAGGAACAACTGGAGTATCTCCGAAGCCTCAACTGCGATGAGGTACAGGGATTCCTATTTAGCAAGCCGCTCGCGGCAAATGATTTTACTGAATTGCTGGTAGAAAGACGGCGTCTCAGTTCCCGTAGTGACTACTCGACAAGTCGTTTGCCGGCGCTACGTGCGAGCCTCCAGGGAGTGGGGTGATCAGAGCAAGGAAATCTCTCAGGTAGGGAAGTCGGCAAGGCAGGCCTCCAAAATAGGAAAGAGGCAACTCTCAAACAATTACAGGTTGGGAAGGGGCAAGGCAGGCTTCGGGATAGGGAAGAGGCCAGTTTCAGTCTGCCGCCGCCCCCGCTTCAACTTTGAGTGTCATTCAACTCTGAATCAATCACTGAAGCTCAAACAATTGCAGGTTGGGAAGGGGCAAGGCAGGCTTCTGGATAAGGAAAGAGGCCAGTTTCAGTCTGCCGCCGCCCTCGCTTCAACTTTGAATGTCATTCAACATTGATTTGACAGCTCAGCCCTGCTAACCTCAGCCACTCAGAAAGGAGCTTCCTCACATGGCTCGCAAGTGGTCCAACCTCAATCTGGCCGGCGCTCTCCATTATATTACCGGCAATTTCCTCAACCGGCTGCCAGTCTTCACTGATGATCTCTGTTGCAAAGCCTTCATTGAAGCGCTCAAGACACTCAATGAAGAGTGGCCCAGTAAATTGATTGCTTACGTGTTGATGCCCGATCATTTCCATCTGATCTC
>DATEUF010000138.1:0-24957 GCA_035283325.1 Pyrinomonadaceae bacterium
GTTCGTTTCCTGGCCACATCGCCACATCTTGTTCCAGGTGCAAAACACTCTAGCACGAAGACCGGCTCTAAGTCCGGTGGATTTCGTGCTGAAATACCCGGTTAAAGTTGACACATCGAAAGGATAATGGACCATGCCAACTTACGTCACCCTCTTGAAGTGGACGCAGCAAGGAGCTGCGAAAGTTAAGGAGAGCCCGAAGCGTCTCGATGCGGGGCGGAAAGCTTTTCACAAGCTTGGCGTAGAAATTAAAGATACGTATCTGACAATGGGACGATATGATCTGGTGTGCGTTATCGAAGGCCCTGATGATGAAACGGTAGCGAGAGCGCTGCTTTCTCTGGGTTCCCAGGGAAACATTCAGAGCGAGACGCTGAAGGCCTTTACAGAAGACGAGTATCGGAAAATCATGCGCTCGCTGTGATTACCGGGCGCTACTGAAATCAAAGCCGCTGGGCTGTGTCTCCAGAGGCTGACTCGCCAATTGTCAGCGTCGATAGCCGGGCCCACGGAGCACCTGCCCTGCCAACACGGGCGTGCGTCGGCCATTCTCAACGGAGATCTGACCGTTGACAATAACATCGCGAATTCCAGCGGGATGCTGGTTGGGCATTCCGAAAGTTGCCCGATCTATTACCCGCTGCGGATCGAAGATCGTGATGTCGGCGAACAGACCTTCTCTTAATAGACCACGATCCTGCAAACCGACACGAGCTGCCGGCTTTCCGGTCATCTTGTGAATTGCCTGTTCCAGGGTCAGCAAATGATACTCGCGTACGTAGCGCCCGAGAATCCTGGGATAACTGCCCCATCCGCGAGGGTGCGATTTTGCGCCGGCTAAGGGTCCGTCTATTGCCCGCGCGCCGCTGTCTGTGCAGAAGCTCACGAACGGTGCACGCATCGCCGCACGCAGATCGTTCTCACTCATCATGAAATAGATGGCCCCGGTTTGTCCGCGATCAGCGAGTATGAGGTCAAAAAGAACATCAAGGGGTGTCTTGTGCTGCTCGGCAGCTACCTCGGAAAGTCGCTTCCCTTGCATTGATTCCAGATCGCGGTTGACGACCGCGCCAATCAGCACGCCATTAGGTCCGCCGCTCCCAAGGTAGATATTTTCCCAATCCTTCGAGTCGGACGAGATCTCTCGCTTAAGTCGCTCACGGATGGTCGTGTCGCGAAGACGCGCCAGCATCTTCTCGACGCCACCCTCAAGTGCCCAGGGAGGCAGGCAGGCGCTAAGAGCAGTGCTGCCCGCGATGTACGGATAGACGTCGGCAGTTACATCGAGTCCGCGCGCTCGGGCCTGCCTGATCTTATTCAGTACCTCCGGCATACGCCCCCAATTCTTTTTATACGCTGTCTTCAGGTGCCAGATTTCTACCGGAATGCGCGCTTGCCGGGCGATATCGAATACCTCTTGCAGCGACTGGTCCAGAGCATTCGCCTCGCTGCGCTGGTGCGTGGCGTAGATACCTCCATACTGCCCCGCCACTTTTGCCAACTCGATAATCTCATCAGTCTTAGCGAAGCGCGCGGGCACATATTGTAGCGAGGTAGACAAACCCAGCGCGCCTTCTTGCATTGCCTCAGCCACCAGCCTCTTCATTTGCTCCAACTCGGCGGCTGTGGGTGGCCGGTTATCAAAGCCAATCACCATCTCGCGCACTTGCGTGGCCCCTACGAATGTTCCGAGATTCACGCCGGAACCCTGCTTTTCAAGCCGGCGAAAATACTGGTCAAGTGTGCGCCAGTCGATATCGAGTTGGTAGCGCCGGAGGAAGTCTTCCTGCTCCTTTATGAGTCGATCATCAATTGGCGCTATTGACTCGCCTTCGCCAGTAATTTCGGTAGTGACACCCATCATCACCTTACTCATGGCGCGAGGGTCGATTAACAGATACGTTTCCGATTGGCCCAGCATGTCGATGAAACCGGGGGCTATAACCATTCCGTCAGCTGCGAGAGTGTGTTTTGCGCTCCTCGCCTTCAGATTGCCAATGCGTGTGATGCGCTGGCCATTGATTCCGATATCGGCTTTGAAACGTCTGCGGCCGCTGCCGTCAATGACTGTGCCGTCGGTGATCAACAGATCAAACTCCGGCGCGCCATGAGAGTGGTTATCGGCGGAGCCAAGAACAAGTGGTGAGAGTAGCATTAGGATGGTCAGAAGAAGCGAAAGGAGCAGTCTCATAACAACTCCCAAGAGTCGGAAGGTGATGGAACTCGGCAGATAATGCCAGCCCTTTGTTGCCGCTAGCAAGCGACTTAGCGAACCGCGAGATGATATACTTCCACCTAAGTCGATTCTCACGCTAAAAGTTTGTTCGGAGAAAATCATGGGTACAACGATGCGCTGGACGTCAGCCGATCTGGAGGCGCTGCCAAACAATAATGGCAATCGCCACGAGATTATTGACGGGGAGCTGTACATGTCAAAACAACCTCACTGGCATCATCAGTTTATTTGTTTTCAGCTTGCTACCCAGCTCAATACCTGGAGCAAAGCTACAAATCTTGGACAGACGAACATTGCGCCCGGCGTAATTTTCACGGACGAGAATGATGTTGCGCCCGATCTAATATGGATCAGTGCCGAACGTCTCGCAGACGCTTTGGATGCAGCCGGGCATTTGCACGCCGTGCCCGAACTCGTGGTTGAAGTGCTTTCCCTCGGCAGCGTCAATGTTCGTCGCGATCGACTGGTTAAGCTCAAATTGTATTCACAGCAGGGTGTCCAGGAGTACTGGATTGTTGACTGGCAGTTGCGCCGGATCGAAATCTACCGTCGGCATGATATGGTTCTTGAATACGTGGCGACGCTTCAAAGTGGTGATACGCTTGAGACAACGCTGCTACCGGGATTTTCATGTTCAATAGCCAGCCTTTTCGAAACCCTTCCCGAATGTCCGCCAGTTATGCCTTAACCTTTTAGATACGTATGAAAGAGAACCTGGAGGTAACAGTTGGCGAGCTTGCCAGCGTTGTCGGCGCGAGATTAACGGGTGCAACAGAAACAGTTGTTACTGACGTCACTCACGATTCGCGACAGGTGACTACCGGTACTCTTTTTGTTGCTGTGAGTGGAGCGCTGGTGGATGCTCATCGGTTTGTTCCTGCGGTCATCAGTCAGGGCGCGGCCGGTGTGATCTCAGAGCGCCAGCCGCCACCGGATTTCGTGGGCTCGTGGCTACAGGTCGAGAATGCGCGGCGAGCAATGGCTCTCGCTGCGAGCGAAGTACACCATCACCCGTCGCGCGAACTACAGTTGGTGGGCATCACCGGAACCAATGGCAAGACTACCACCGCATATCTCGTGGCTTCGATTCCAGAAGGTCACGGAGAGTTGGTGGCCATGACGGGAACAGTGGAATACCGCCTGGGGAAGGAACGCCGCAAGGCTGAGCGGACCACGCCTGAGGCTACTGACATGCAGCGCATGCTGCGGCGAGCGGTGGAGATTGGATGCAAAACAGCAGTAATGGAGTGCTCGTCCCAGGCGATGGATTTTCACCGCTGCGATGCGCTCGAGTTTTCAGTTGCCGTATTCACAAATCTCACTCGCGATCACCTCGACTATCACAAGACGATGGAGAACTACTGGTACGCAAAGCAAAGGCTGTTTGACGGGCGTCTGGGATCGCGACCAAAAACGTCGGTGATAAACGGGGATGATTCCTACGGGTTGGAGCTGGCCACAGCCCTGCAACGCGAGGGCCTCCGGGTGATTCGTTACGCTGTCAAATCTGCTGCTGAAGTGACGGCGCGAAATCCACAATTCTCGCTCAATGGCCTCCGGTTTGAGCTTCATACGCCGGCAGGTAATCGTGAGTTCTTTTCACCTCTCGTTGGTCCACCACATGTCTACAATACTCTTGCGGCTGTTGGGACGGGGCTGGCCCTCGGTTATGACGTGGATGTGATCGCGCGAGCATTGGAAAAGTGTGCGGGTGCGCCTGGACGCTTTGAGCGAGTGGCTCATAAAGGAGAATTCGCTGTAGTTGTTGATTACGCCCATTCTGATGATGCACTTGTAAACGTTTTACGCACGGCCCGTGACGTAAGCAGGGGCAGAATCATCACTGTGTTTGGCTGCGGTGGTGACAGGGACAGATCGAAACGGGCCCCGATGGGGGAAGCGGCAGGCAGTTTGAGCGACGTCGTGATACTGACTTCAGACAACCCCCGCACCGAGGATCCGGAGCAGATTCTGGCGGATGCGGCAAAGGGTATTGAGAAGACCGGAAAGCCATTCAGAAAGATTGCTGACCGGCGGGCTGCCATTCACGAAGCGATTAATGAGGCAGATCCAGCCGACCTGGTCCTCATTGCGGGCAAAGGTCATGAAGATTATCAAATCATTGGGCGTGAGGTATTCCATTTCGATGACAAGGAAGTGGCGCGAGAGGCACTGCGGTTAAGGGGAAAGGGGTGAGCGCACAGGAGAACAGGGGAACAGGGGGGTAGAAGAAATCATTTGTCATTTGGGATTTGACATCTACCATTTGTCATCGGGCGTCGTTGAATAAGAAGATCCGATATATCAAATCGTGAGCACGAGAGAGCATTTTTCATTCAGGATTTGACATATATATCAAATGAGTTTCATGCGAGTCATGTTATCCAGGTTGACGAAGACCTTACTGCTGACGATAGCTCTCCTTGCTGTGTGTGGGTGCCAGCGTATCCCGGTAGAGAAGGCGAAAGCCCTCCCTTCTCATTCCGAGCAAACAAAGGCAACGGCTGTGAGAGTTGCTGCTTACAAGTCGGCAACCAAGCTGGCGGAATTGAAAGACTCGGCTGTCAAAGAGAGCAGTGGCATTGTTGCTTCTCGCTCAACGCCGGGAATCTACTGGACGCACAACGATTCAGGCGACGGACCCTTCATCTTTGCGTTTGATACCGGCGGCCAACAACGAGGCGTCTGGCGCGTGGCAAACGCACAGGCGCGCGATTGGGAAGACATTGCAGCAGGACCGGGTCCGCAAAACGGCAAGACCTACTTATATATTGGCGACACTGGCAACAACTCCGGCAATCGTTCCGAAATCGTTGTGTATCGGTTACCAGAGCCCCAGATAACTTCTTCGGACGCCACTTCAACCAAGAGCCAGCCGAGGTTTACTGAGCCGGCGGAAGCCATTCGCCTACGCTATCCTCGCGCCAAACACGACGCGGAAGCGCTTCTGGTCCATCCTGAGACGGGCACTCTTTACATAGTTACAAAAGAGACGTTCCAGAATCCGGAAGTATATGAAGCCGTGCCACCCTTTAATACGGTTGCCCCCATCACGCTTCGGCTATTAGGTGAACTCGATGTGCCGAGTCTCTTCGGCGGTCTCATCACCGGAGGCGACATCTCACTCGACGGGCGCAGCATTGCTCTGTGCGACTACACGCAAGCGTATGAGTTGGTACTGCCTGAGGGCAGCGTAGACTTCAACACTATCTGGAAGCAGTCATTGACGCCGATTGATATTGGGAAGCGGAAACAAGGAGAAGCGATCGCTTATCGCCTTGATGGAAAGGCGTTGCTGGCAACGAGCGAGGGTTCTCCCATGCCTTTGATTCAGGCTGTAAGGCAATAGCCCTTGTTAGGCGGCGGAATCCCACCAACCGCAGTTGGTGGATTCGTTCATACCCAGCCTACAACGCGATAACCCCTATGGACCAGTAAATCCCGCCAACTGCGGTGGTGGGATTTTTGATCAATGTCTGGTCGCTTCTTGTAGGCTGAGTATCACCTGGCTGGGCCTGTTGCTTTCTGTAGGTTGAATATGAACCATCAACCGACTGAGACGGTGGCTTTTGCTTTAGAGTTTTGAGAAAGCTTCACGGAGTGGCGACCCGAACAAACGCGCTTTCATGGGGTGTGGCTTGAACGCTGCGAAGTCTTCAAACAGCGTTGCCAGCCTTGCTCGCGCGCGCGAAATACCAGTAGGCGGGAAGGCCAAGCGCAATAATGATTAGTCCGATCAAAGACTGAATGGGTGCATTCTTGATTGTGAAGACGATGAGGTAGATCGTCACCAGGACGAAGAGTGCAGGAACCCACGGATAACCCCACACACGATAGGGCCGCGGAGCATCCTCGAATCGTCGGCGGAAAACAAAAACAGCTGCTGTAATCATTCCGTAGAAGAGCCAGAACGCAAAAATGGCGTAGTCAGTAAGTTGATCATAGGATCCTGATAACGCCAGGATAGAAGCCCAGATAGCTTGTACGATCAGCGAAATGATCGGCACATGAGTTTTGGGCGAGACGCGGGCCAGGCTCGTGAAAAAGAGGCGATCTCGCGCCATGGCGTAGGGCACACGCGCCGTTCCCAGAATAGACGTTTGGAGCGAGCCGAATGACGAAAGCATCATCACACCAGCTATCAAACTTACGGCAAGCGGCCCCAGGACACGCTTTGTTGCCTCGGCAGCGACCGAGGAAGCTTGTGAGACGCTGGCAATCTCCGAAGGTGTAAGTACGTAGTAGTAGCTGACATTCGCCAGTACATAGAGCACCATCACTATTATCATGCTGCTGATGAGCGCCAGAGGAAGATTCCGGTCCGGATGTTTCACCTCGCCGGCCATATAGGAAACATTGTTCCAGCCGTCATAAGCCCAGAGCGCACCGAGCATCGCAGCTGCGAAACCTGAAAAGCCTCCTCCCACCACACTAACGCCCTCGCAAGCGCCACCCACATTCGAGAGCGCCAAGTGGGACCAGTCACCATTCTGATAAAGGAAGGCTCCGAGGCCTACGCCGAGGACCAGTAACACCTTCAGGGTGGTGATGAACGACGCCACGTGTCCACTGACTTTAACCGCCGCACAATTAATGACAGTTGTTAATGCAATGGTGATGAGGGCCACTGTTTGCAGTTGTCCAAACGGAAGCTGATAACCTCCAGGGATATCAACTGTGAAGTAAATTCCAGAAAGCGCGCCTCCGAGAAGATCGTTAAGGAAGATGGCAAAGCCTACAGCAAGGGCGGCTGCCGACGCAGTCCGTGAAATGAGAAACTGTGTCCAGCCATATAGGAAGCCCCACCGCCGGCCATAAGCGTCGCGCATGATCACATACTCGGCGCCTGCTTCGGGCCGCATGGTGGTGAGTTCGGCGTAGGTGAGAGCTCCTGCCAGGGCCAGCAAGCCGGCGGCAATCCAGACGAGGATCACCCGTCCGGGTGTGCCGACATTACAGGTCATCACACGAGCTTTAAGAAAAACGCCCGTTCCAATGATATTTCCTACGTTGACGGAAATGGCCGCGACTGGGCCAAGACCACGGACTAGATGACTGCCGGCGGCGGTAGACATCTGGAGAGGAGAACCTACCATAAATCTCCCGTTAGCAGATCTTCGTAGCGGTCGCGGCGACGGATGAGATCAGCACTACCATCTTCACGTGTCATTACTGCTGCCGGCAGTGGACGCCCGTTGTAAGGAAACATTTGCGCGAGCGAGTAGGCGCCGCTGTTTAGCAGTGCCAGCACTTCGCCCGGCCGCACATCGAGAGGGAGCTTGCGGTAATCGGGCAGTCGTCCACACCGCTCAATATCGAAATAGACATCGCCTGAATCGCAGAGTGGCCCGGCAACTTTGTAGCTTGTTTCGTGAGGCTCATCAGCACGAGACGCTGATATGAGGTGGTAATACCATTTATAGTTATTCATCGAGAGCATCAGGTTGTAGCCAGCGTCGGTGAGCAACCAGACATCGCCCGTTTCCGGCCTCTGTTTTGTATTGAGCACGGTAGTGAGCACCAGACCCGCGTCGGCAATTACGCTGCGGCCCGGTTCGAGCAGGATTGTCAGACGATCAAAAAGGTGCTCCGCATCTGAAGCGCGAGCGGATTCGCGTGCCAGCCGCAACGCTGTAGACAAAACTATAGCCGGATCCAGCTCCGCCCCCAGCATTTCGCGCTCATGTTCAGGAAACAGGTCTGCCAACGAGCGATCACGCAGGTAGTTTACTGGAATCCCTCCGCCTAGATTGATGTGTTCCAGCGCGTGGCCGGTCTCTTTGTGGATCGCGAGCAGGTGCTGCCACATGGTATGAAATGCTTCCGCGAACGGTTCCGCATCTGGTGTTTGTGAGCCGACATGAATGTGGATGCCACACACATGAACAAGATCCGGGCGCTCCAAACCTCGCCGAAACGCCTCGAGCACGTCGGAGGATGAGATGCCAAACTTGGAAGTGAGCAAGGCCGTCTGTAACCCCAGATGAGATCGCGTTCCGATCTCGGGGACTAGTCGCAGAGCAATACGGGCGGGTTGTGGCGGTACACCTCTCTCTGCCGCCACCCTTTTGACTGACTCCTCCACCAGGCCTATCTCATAGATCGAATCAACGTTAATAGCGTAGATTCCAGCACGCACTGCGTCATCTATCTCATCGTTGCTCTTGCTCGTGCCATTGAAAATGATCTGCTCGGGACGAAAGCCTATACGTAATGCCTTGAAAAGTTCGCCGCCGCTGTTGACCTCGCAGTCGATGCCGCTGTCGAGAACAGTCTTCAAGACCGCCATATTCGAGTTTGCTTTTGAGGCATAAAAGAAGCGGATTGGGCGCTCTACCGACCTCGCAGCTCGTTTCAGACGTTCGATGTTCGTCTGGATTCGCGATTCGGAGAAAACAAATAATGGCGAGCCATGCTTCTTGATGAGTTCTATGGAGTCGTGGTGATCGATACTGAGGTGCCCAGCCCAAATTTCGAGAAAACCGGGAATTGTCCAGGCGGGCGCACCTACTGTTTGGATCTTGATTTGGGTTGACATCTTTAATAGGCCAAAGAGTCGAATTCGAGCGAAGATAGAACCGAAGTAGAAACGCGTCAAGTCTATTACTATTGACTTTAGCCCGGCAGGGGGAATATTGTCCGCGCGCGTTCTCATGACTGGCTGGGGTTCTCACGAGCTTCTGGCTTCCTTTTAGACTCGCTACACCCAGCCTTTCTAAAACTTCCAGGCAATTATCTTTTAAACAAGAATCAATGCATACAGATCATCGCCCTCGTCAAGTCTGAATATCACAATTGGAGGTCGTCAAAAAAATGACTTCGCTTGCTCCTGGGTGCGGCATGCGCGCACTTAAATCATTGGACCTGCTGGTGCGAACGGTGCTGATTGCGGGCTTTCTTAGTACCTTTCCGGTAGCCCGCGCCCAGGAGGGCTCGGGAAGTGATGCCGAAAGTTCTGAGGTGCGGATATTAAAGCAACAGAAGGCAGTGGCGGAGTTGCGACAGGCAATTGCTGAGGCTCGGAAGGCCGAATTGGATGCGCGGTATCCAGCGGCAAAATCCGATCTGCTGGAAGGCAAAACCGTGGTCAGTGGTGGACTAATCGAAGGACAGATTGTTGCCTATTTTGCCATTACCGAAGCGGCCGAGATGATTGCGCAGACTCTGCATCAGGCTTACCCCAATATCAAGATACTGGTCATACATAACGAGAAAGATGCGAACTTGCTATCAAGCTACGGTGCAGCCATGCTCCGTCTGGATGCATTAAAGAATCGATATGAGCAAGTGCTGCTGATGGAAAAGGCGGCTCTGGCAGCGGCGCCTCGGCGGACTGTGCGGTCTCCCGTTGGTCCACCCGAAGGACGTCCCAAATCGTTTCCTCTGGTCCTCGGAGCGGCAACAAGCGCGGCGGGCTCGCTGCTCGATCTCCTTGCTCCGTTTCGCACGGACGTGAATCTGGAAGGCAAGACTTTTGATGTTGACGATGAAGATGTTCTGGTGAGCGAGATATTTCGCGCGGTTCGCGCACAATACCAGAATGGGATAGTGCTCTATTACCCGGCAGCAATAGCACCCAACCTTGAATCAGTTCAAGCTTCGGCATTGTTGGCACGCTTGGAAGACCTGTATGAGTTGAAGGACGAAGCTGAAGCTCTCTCTCGGAGGATTAACGAGAACTCTCGGAAGAAGACCAATCAACTAGCGGGATTGGATGAACTCAGCGCGGAGACTGAGGACCCAGCACCCTATGAGGAAGATAAGAGGGTTCTGGAAGATGATCTTTCAATTTTGAATCAGGGCGCAAAGAATCTTCAAAGCGTCACAGCTCAATTCGACATACTGCTCAAGGATCTCCTCAAGACTGATGAACGTAGTGGCTTCAGCCTGCTGACAGATTACTTGAGAACGGAAAATTTGGTTCGGGCAATGAACGGAAGCCAGAACGAATGCTTCTGGTTAACTCTGGGTATTATCAAAGCCGGTGGTAATCAGAGGACCGAGCGTAACCTTTTTCTTGATCTATTTAGAAGCGGCAGCAAGGTGTCGCACAACGGAGGCGCTCTTGTGAAGTATCACCTTTATGACCGCAATGGAGTATCGAGATTTTCGGGTACAGCTCAAAAATATATTGGCTACATGAGCTCGAAAGAGATCCTTAAACGTCTGCAATGACGCCGCAAACCTACAATACAAAGTTGTAGGTAATCACGCCCGTTACTTTGACGGGCTCTCCCATTAAGGTTGTGGGTGAAAACTTCGCCTGGAGGGCCGCGGCTACCGATGGTTGATGCAACAGTGGCGGTCCCGAGATGGCTTTGGCCGAAGTCACATTTCCATATTCGTCTACTACCACCTGCACAACCACAGTGCCGGCAGCACGCGCGGCGCGGGCCTCATCAGGGTAGTCTGGCCGGGGCAGAACAATCGCTCTCCCGTTCAGCACGCCGCCGGAGATAGGAGACCTCTGGCCCGCCGCAGTTGCTGCCGGCGCATCAGTCTTTCCTTCTTCCTTGCTCCCTGTGGGCGTCTCCTGCGTTGGTTGTTGCGCCGGCTGGGCGGCAGCGGCAGTCGACTTCGCCTCAGCGCCACTGGTTGGTTCGACCTGCTTGGGAGGCTCCTGAACTGCAACCGTAGACGGAGGTTCGACCACCCTCTCGGGCAACATAAACGAACTGAGAAAACGTTGTTCCAGCGCCTCGTCTTTCTTGGCAGTCAAAAGAACTACTCCATAGAAACGCCTTTTGGTGGCGAAGACTTGAAGCGGACCCGAGAGATCGCCAATCGACATCCGATATTCGCGGCCCGCGTGGCCGCTTAGAGTTTTGTTTCCGACCAGGGTGAGCCTGGCAACTGCATCCTTAATGTTTAGTTTTGGAGAGAGAAAGTCCTTGAAAGCATCGACGTAAGAGTTGATGCGCTGCATTTCAGAATAGAGGGCGGGATTTGACTTGATGCCACTGAGAGAAACAACCGCCGCCACCAGCCCATCCCTACTAGTGTAGAGATAGAGGCGCGTATTCAGCTCCATCTTGTGATACGGCATCTTGCCAGATTCAAACGTGGTCCCCTTCGGCATAAGAATTGAGAATTCTTCGCCGTTTGGTTGAAGTGTTTGCCAGTCAGGCAAGGTGGCCACGACCTGTCCTGACGCCATCCCAGGCAGGACCGTAGCGGCTAAGAGAATGCTTGTGAAAACAGTTCGGATGGATGGCATGCACTCATGCTCCTTTTGAAAAACTATGATTGAGAAATGCCGGGAAACGTGTTCTTGGAAGAGTTGTAACTATACCGCACTCGGCGCTCACTCAGCCACTCCCCCCGCGTAATGCAGTGCACCAAGGTAAAGTAGGTAGGTTTCTCTTTACAATCTGCCTTCGCTGGAGTCGTCCGCTTGATCAGCCGGTTTCTTAACTCCTACGGAGTGCGGATTCGCCCATTAACCTTTACAACTTTGTAGCAAACAGTTCCACCTGATCAATTCCTTCTCGACAGTGTGGAACCAGTTGCAGTGCAGATTAGAGTTTACCTACAAATTCTTGCCTTACTGCGCGAAATGGCACTTGCCTGCCACAGCTTGGTTAAGTACGATTTTTTCCTTCTACATCCCGCTGGACGAGCAAGCGCCGCAGGATCTTACCGGAAGCGGATTTCGGAATCTTGTCGATGAACTCAACAAGCCGAATGCGTTTGTGAGGCGCCACTCTCTTTGAGATGAATTCCATGATCTCCTCAGCCGTGGCCTCACCTTTCAAAACCACAAAAGCTTTTGGTTTCTCACCTGCTTCGGCGTCGGGATAAGGTATTACAGCCGCATCAGCAATGGCCGGATGTGAGAGTAATAGCGCCTCCAGCTCGGCTGGGGCGACCTGAAACCCCTTGTACTTGATCAACTCCTTGGCGCGGTCGACGATGAAAAAATTGCCATCCTCATCTACGTAACCTATGTCACCAGTGTGCAGCCACCCTTCCGCATCAATGGTGGCAGCAGTAGCTTCGGGACGATTGAGATAGCCCTTCATGACTTGCGGGCCTCGCACACAAATTTCACCTTGCTTATTTGGTCCCAGGGCCGCTCCCGTACTCAGATCGATGATTTTGCACTCGGTATTCGGCGCAGCAACTCCCACTGAGCCAAACTTCACCTTAGCCGGATCAGAGGGAGAAGAATGAGTGACTGGACTGGTCTCTGTCAGGCCGTAGCCCTGCCGTATCTGGCAGTTGAGTCGTTGCATGCACGCGCGAGTAAGGTTTTCATCCAGTGGTGCCGCACCGCTAAAGATTGTCGACAATTTGGGCAACTTGTACTGGTCAACGATAGGATGCTTGCTTAGGGCCAAAACAATCGGAGGCACCAGATGCGCCAGTGTGACTTCGTAATCCCTAGCCGCGCGCAGAAACTGCTCAAGGTCAAACCGCGGCATAGTGACAATGGTGGCGCCAGTGTAGAGTCCCATATTGAGAACCACTACCAGGCCGTAGATGTGGAAGAGCGGCAATACGCACATCAGCGTGTCATTCCTGGTGAAGTAGCAAAGACCTTCCATCTGACACATGTTTGCAATCAGGTTGTAGTGGGTGAGCATCACACCTTTGGCCAAACCCGTAGTGCCGCTTGAATAAGGCAGCGCGACAACGTCTTCACGAGGCGCTATTTCAACGGTTGGAACCTCCCCGTCAGCTTCGAGTAGAGAAGCAAAGGGAGTTGCTCCCTCTGCTTCCCCAAAAACGAATACCTCCTCGACCTTGGTGCCTTGCGCTGCTGTGCACGCCTTGTCCAGAAACTGTGGCACTGTCACCAGGTACCTGGCGCCGGAGTCTTGCAGTTGGTGCGCGATCTCCTGCTCCATGTAGAGTGGGTTGATGAGTGTACTCGCGCCGCCAAGCATCGCCACAGCGTGAAATATCAAGGCATACTCGGGAACGTTGGTACTCAGGATGGCGAACACGTCG
Source organism: Pyrinomonadaceae bacterium (assembly GCA_035283325.1). GTDB lineage: Bacteria > Acidobacteriota > Blastocatellia > Pyrinomonadales > Pyrinomonadaceae > PSRF01. The sequence goes on from DATEUF010000138.1 coordinate 13,190, forward strand.
CCCTTCTTAAAACCTCGTTTGGCAAGGCTCGCAGCTATTCGCCTGATGGCTTGAGCAAGCTCGCCATAGGTAATTATGCGACCCGTCGGGCCATCGATAAGAGCAGGCTTGTCCCCAAAGCTGGCGGCATTTTGCAGCACGAAATCGGTAAGTGGCATCTCGGGAATCGGCAGTTCAGGGAAGGGGCCTTTGAAGATCATGCGTATTAACATTATCAGGTGACCACAAATCTGCAAAAGGTTTATAGTTAGACCACTTCGTTTTACTTACTCCCGGCATTCTTGAGGCGTCCCATGCCAGAGGGTGAGCTGCGACCTATCAACATCATCTGCCTTGCAACCTATTACAAAGGCGCGGACTTCATGCGCGAATGCAAAGCGCGAGGTTGCCATGTGGTGCTCATTACTAAGGAAAAGATGTTGCAGGAAGACTGGCCACGTGAGAGCCTCGACGATCTTATCGCCCTTCCTAACGACGCCGACGTGCCGCTATTCATCGACGCGGTAACATTTCTCGCGCGCAAAGCGAAGCCGGACCGGGTGATTGCACTTGAAGAATTTGACGTCGTAACAGCCGCGCTGATTCGGGAACACTTCTGTTTGCCCGGAATGAGCAGCTCCCAGGCGAAGATTTTCCGTGACAAGATGGCCATGGCCGTCACAGCAACTTCTGCGCAGCTCGACGTTCCCGCATTCCTGCCTCTTATCACCGCTGATGAAATCAGGGAGTTCATGGTCCGCGTGCCACCCCCCTGGATAATCAAACCCCGATCCGACGTCTCAGCCATCGGTATTCGTAAAGTGGGAGGAGAGGACGAAGTTTGGCGGACGGTAGAAGAGCTGAACTCTCGCGATACCTTGCGAGAGAAAGCTTCTTACTATCTGCTGGCTCAGTTCATCGACGGGGCGGTCTATCACGTCGATTCGTTGGTGAACGATGGTCGCGTAGCGTTCGCCGCTGTAAACCAGTACGGTCGTCCGCCTTTGGAAGTCGCTCATCAAGGTGGAACATACATTTCGTATACGATTGCCCAGGGGTCAGATGACCATAGGAAACTTTTGGAGGTCAATCGAAAACTGATTAGGGCTTTGCGACTGGAAAAGGGCGCAACGCATGCGGAATTTATCAAGAGCGCAGCGGATGGCAAGTTCTACTTTCTGGAAATTGCCGCAAGAGTAGGGGGCGCATATATTGCTGATGTGCTTGAAGCCGCCTCCGGCATCAACCTCTGGCGAGAATGGGCAAGGATTGAAATTGCCGGCAAGAGTGCCGGCAGAATCCGCGCATTAAGGAAACAATATGCAGGAATCATTCTCTCTCTCGCCAGGCAGGAACACCCTGATACTTCAGCCTACGATGATCCTGAGATCGTCTATCGAATCAAGAAACGCCACCACGCAGGGCTGATCCTGAGTGCACCAACACTTGAAAGAGTCACCACTTTGCTGGCTGAATACGCTCGCCGTTTTGTGGATGATTTCGCCGCAGTTCTGCCACCGCTTGAACGGCCAGAGTGAACAGAAAACCGCTAGTTTGGCCTCGTGCTCTTTAAGGACCAAATATCAACTCCGATCTCTTCTGCATAGTGGATTAAGGGATCTCCGGCCGGTGCCGGTAACCCATGCGACTCGATCATCGTTGAGTTGAAGGAATGTAGCCGGGCGTTTTGCAAGGGCCATGGTTCATGAAATATGCGCGCTCGATAGAGTTTTTCACCAGACTGGCTATAAAGGCAGTAACGCTCAGTCAGAAAAAATTCGACCGAGCCCGGCTGGGAAAAGGGAATTGGTTCCTCAATGGTCCAGCTTGCCGAGAATTGGGCTGGCGGCGAATCTGTTCGCTGTAAGGAGTAGTTAATCAACCGGCCGTCTTGCTCGAGCTTTATTTGCGCATTGAAATATGGGAGGTGGTAGAGGGCGCGCGCGGCAAGCACTGCGGCTGAGCTGTTCGCGTCAAGAGAGAAAAACCAGACCCCTGGTACGTTATCAAGATAGACATATGTGCGCACGTTTAGCTCGTGCAGAGAACTGAATCCGGGGATAGGCGGGATGAATGGTGGCAGCGCACGAATGTCCCACATGGTAAACGGAGTAACTGCAACCCACGCTGAGCCATCGAATGTATCGATTGCCAGAGGCTCCGGTACGAGCTGGCGCAGAACCCCTTCGTCCATACGCCAGTGGAGAAAAAGCAACTTGCCCCAATTCTGGTGCGTGATCGGTTGCCCTTCAGGTCGCTCGCGCATGGCCAAACGATCTGATTCTGTAGGTGTCTGGTCCTTCACTTCAGATGCTTGTCCAACCATTCAATAACCGCTCGGTACCAGAATTGTGAGTTCTGGGGCTTATTTATCCAGTGACCTTCATCGGGGAACACAATTAGTTTTGATTCCACCCCTCTTCGCTGCAACGCCGTAAAGAGCTGAAGGCTCTCTGTGTAAGGAACTCGATAGTCGAGCTCGCCCGCCGTAACGAGGGTTGGGGTATTGAAGTTGCGAACAAACATGTGAGGAGACCACCGTTGATACATGAGCGGATTGGTCCAGGGAGACCCCTTGAATTCCCACTCGGGAAACCACAGCTCCTCCGTTGCCCCATACATGCTGGTCAGGTTGTAAACACCCGCGTGTGAGACCAGCACCTTGAAACGGAAACGCGGGTCGTTATTGTGGCCCAGGATCCAGTCGGCGAGATAGCCGCCATACGATGCCCCAGCCCCCCCGATGCGATTCTTGTTAATGAAGTTGTTGCGCCGTATCACTTCGGCAACTCCGTTTTTTAGGTCCACAAAAACTTTACCGCCCCAGTCCCCACTGATTTCGTTTACAAAAGTTTGCCCATAGCTCAATGACCCACGAGGGTTCGGCATGAACACAACGTACCCGGCGTCGGCATAGATTTGGGGGTTCCAGCGGTAGCCCCAACTGTCATTCCAGGCGCTCTGCGGGCCACCATGAATCAGCACCAGGAGCGGATACTTCTTGTTCAGATCAAAATTCAGGGGCTTTAGCAGAAAGCCATGGATACGCGCGCCCAGTGCGCCAGTCCACTCCAGCTCTTCCGCTTCTGAAAGACCTGCGCCTGACCTCAGGCTGTTATTCACATTTGTCAGCCGTGTTAAGCCGCTGCCGTCCTCGTTAGCGCAATAGATCTCTGCCGGCTGGGCCAGTGAGCTATTCGCGAAGACAAGCGTTCTACGATCAGGGCCAATGTTCAGATTAGTAGCAAAGACGTTATTGAGGATTCTTTTTGGCATGCCTCCAGCCGAGTCGACTTTGTAGATTGTCTGATGACCACGTTCGCCAGCGACGAAATATATGGCAGATCCATCGGGTGCGGGTTCCAGTTCCTCGACGTTCAGTTGAAAGCCCCTGAGCAGTTCGGTGCTGGTGCCGGTCGCGCGGTTGTAGCTCATAAGACGCCAACGATCGGCTTCGAAACCCTTAGTGGCCTGCGAACGATAGAGAATGTGTTGACCGTCTCGCGTGTAAACTGGTCCAACATCGTAGCCTGGGTTCGGAGCAGTAATGTTCCTGGAAGCGCCGCCCCTCACCGGCACAAGATAGATGTCGCTGTTGGTTGAGGTGGCCTCAACTTTATCCGGATTTCGCAAGTAAGTGAGTTCTTGGGAGTCTGGTGAAAACGCGTAGTCTACGCCGCTCGCGGCGGCATAAGGAGGCGAGTCGAAATCGCCTGGAGTCAGGTCGCGAGCTGCATCTCCTGTGACTGGCATTATGAAGATGTGACTGCGCTTTACGTCGCGCCACTCGTTCCAGTGACGGTAAAGGAGTCGTTCTGTGACGTGCGCCTTGACTTTACTTTTTTCGGTGGCTTCCTCTTTCTCCCTGTTGCAGTCGCTATCCTGACATTGCGGATAAACTTCCGACGCAAAGGCGATCCATTTACCATCGGGCGACCATATGGGGCCAGCGGCGCCGGTTGCCAATTTTGTTAACTGTTCGTCATGATCGCCATCATCATCCATCAACCAAACCTGACTGTCCCGTATGTAGGCGATCTTCTTTCCATTAGGCGACCAGCGTGGCGTTGTGGCAGAAGTCTCACCGCTCGTCAGTCGCTTGGGCTCACCTCCCGGAAGGGCCACAACGTAGATCTGCGTGACGGTCTTGTTAGCGTCGAAGTTGACTTCGCCGATGGTGAAGGCGACCTGTCGGCCATCCGGCGACAAAACAACGTCTCCGATGCGCTTCACTTTCAACAGATCCTCTATTGTAAAGCGATGGCTTTCTTGCGCTGTGACAGGTAACGTAAGCGTGAGCACAAGGAGAGCGATAGCGATTCCGAAACGCTTCATGGAAATCCTCGTACCGGTTTGGAGAATAGGAATAGCGGGGGGATTATGGCATTAAACAGGTCTCCGCGCACGTTTGCTAAACTTCCGTATTCAGACAGAAACTGTTATTAAATCAGCCCTGAGATATGACCCGCCGGATCATTGTTGCTCTGCTAAGGCTCGCCATGCGCGTTTACTTTCGCCGTGTCGAGGTTGGAGGATCGGAGCATGTGCCACTGAAGAGTCCGGCAATCTTTGTGCTTAACCATCCTAATGCTCTGGTGGATCCGGCTGTCCTATTATGCCTGGCGCCACGACGCGTCTCGTTTTTGGCCAAGGCGCCGTTGTTCAGAATTCCATTGCTTGGGTTCTTTGTTCGCGTCATGGATTCGCTTCCGGTCTATCGCCGCCAGGATGAGGGCGAGGATGTCTCCAAAAATGAGGAAACATTCGTGGCCGCGCGAAAGCTCCTGGCCCGGGGCGGCACCATCGGTATCTGCCCGGAGGGAGTTTCCCACAATGAACCAAAGCTGCGACCGATTAAGACCGGGGCTGCACGCATTGCACTCGCGGCCGTCTCCACCGGAGAAGTGCGAGATTTACGAATAGTTCCAGCTGGCCTCTACTACACGTCAAAAACCAGATTCCGCAGCGACGCGCTGCTCTATTTCGGTAAAGCCATCGAGGTCCCGGTAGTGAATCTGGACGAGAACGCAAATCCGCCACGTGTGGAAGTACGCGAACTCTCTGCCAGGATTGAGGAAGCACTCCGTAATGTGATACTCGCAGCTGAGCACGAGGAGGCGCTGCAGACAATTGCTCGCGCCGAGCGGATCTTTTCTGCGGAGGCAGGAGGTGAAACGCAGGAGAGTCTGAAGATGGAACTGCTGCTCCAACAGCGTTTTCTTAAAGCCTATACTGTCTTACGCGAACGAGTTCCTGAGCGACTGCGGAAACTGGAAGTGAGAATGAACCGGTTTGAAGAAGAACTAAAGCTGGCGGGCGTTGATCCGCACGAACTCACGCCACCAATCTCCACTTTGAATATCCTGGGGCACTTAATCAATCGCCTGTTGCTTTTTGTGGTCTTGCTGCCCGCTACGATTATTGGCACTGTGGTCCACTATCCGGCCTACCGGCTGGGCGGTCTGTTGGCGACCAGGTTTTCGCAGGATTCCGAGGACGTGATCTCGACTATCAAAATCATCTCAGCCATGTTGCTTTTCCCCCTCACCTGGCTGGTGGTTTTCATAATCGGCTATGGTATTGCGGGGTGGTTCTTTGCTCTTGCCGCTCTGGTTGTTTTGCCGCTTACGGGGTTCGTTGCTATCCGTTTTTTCGAAGAGTTGGACAGATTTGTCGGTGGCCTGCGCGCGCTGACATTTTTTCTAAGGAGAAGACGGTTCTTTATTCGCCTGCTAGCGGAACGTAAGGCGATTCGAGGCGAAATCCTAGCGCTCGGAGACGAAGCGGCGCATGTCGCTGGATGATGCAGAGCGCAAGCGGGGGAAGGAAGACTTACTGGCCACCTCAGGTTAGATTATCTACTTCTTACGCGCTTTACCGCCGGATTTCTTCGAACCTTTGCCGGCCGCTGCTCTTCTCTTACTTCCGGTGGATCGAACCGTCCTGCCTTTGCGGCCTTCACTCTGAACCTTTCCAGCGCGCATTAGATTTTCGTAGCTTCCTCGCACCACATTGCGTGCAACCCTCAGAGAGTTTGCCAACTCTCGTTCGCTGGGGAGAAAGCTCCCTGCCGCCATTGCTCCCGACTCAATCAGTCCTGATAGCTGGTCCGTAATCTGTTTTGTAAGCGACTCTGGTCGCTTGCGATTGACACGTATAGTCGTTTTCACTCGACCGACCTCCTCAAGTGGCTCAACTCAATTTCGGGCTACGAAGAATTCTATGCGGCGATCTTTGATGTGTCAATACGCTGGTCCTTTGAAGAACGGGCCGAAAGGACCATGAACCAGTAGTTTGATACATTTGACACATTCGTACAAAACTCTCCACTTAATCCACCGTTCGGTGCTTGCGTAGAATCTCCAGCGTACGTTCGATTGGTAAGGCTTCAATCGTACGCCCGCGACCATTCATCGTAGTTGCTCTCAGGAGTGAGTTGTAGATAGCTTCCTCGGTGGCTTCAATTACGGCAAGAAAAAGTGGTGACATGCTGTCATTGCCCAGGAAGGTCGAGTTGCGAACCTTGCTGGTCTGATTGCGTGAGACTCTAATACGCACGTCGGGAGAGACGGAAAACGCGACTGCGTAATCGCCGCTGCCGTTGCTGGCAGCAGCGCCGGTACGGCCGAGGCCCAGCATTGCGCGGGCGGCCAATCGGCGAAGATTGCTTGCCTCAACTGGAGCATCCGTGGCGATCACTATGATTATTGAGCCATCGGCGCCGTTTTGCTTCTTGGCCTCAACTTCCTTTTGCAGATAATAACGGTCGAGCTCTCGCCCGACGGGGGCGCCGTCAATGGTGAGTATGCCGCCGAAATTGGTTTGCACTAGTACCCCTACAGTATAACCGCCAAGCGCGGCAGGCAGTCTTCGTGAGGACGTGCCGATCCCTCCTTTGAATCCGAAGGCTACGGTTCCGGTACCCGCCCCTACCGCCCCTTCTTCGACAACGCCACTCTTAGCCTGCTTGATTGCTGCAAATACGTCTTCGCGTGTTACATGTCGGCCGCGGATATCGTTGAGCAAACCATCATTTGTCTCGGCGACGAGTGGATTGATGGATTGCACGTCCTCATTGCCGGGAAGAGCAAGCATGTAATCCAGCAGAAAATCTGCGACGCGCGGCACGTTGAGCGTTGAAGTTAGCAGGATAGGCGTTTCAATCTCTCCTAACTCGTTTACCTGCGTTGACCCCATCAATTTTCCAAACCCGTTCCCGACAAAAACCGCGCCCGGCACCTTTTCCTGGAAAAGGTTGCCGCCGTGCGGGAGGATTGCCGTCACACCCGTGCGGATATTGTCACCGCGAATGATCGTTGTCTGACCAACCAAGACGCCATCCACATCGGTGATTGCATCCAGCGGGCCGGTGGACAGGACGCCGACCTTAATCCCCAGGTCGCGCGCTCGTGGTCTCTTGGCGAGGTCAGCTCTCTCTCCTGGTGTCTGGCTGTGTATAGACTCGTTCATCAGGTTGTTCGAGCTTGCTAGAAGGAAAGGGAGTAGCAGAAGCCAGCACTTGCTCCGGTTGTGTTGTTTCCGGTGGGCCATCTGCCAACGAGTTTAACTATCTATCCAAATCTGATCGGTCTGAATTGGTTCCCGAACCAATAACGAGCGGAGAAAAATGTACATCGCCCAGCATTCCACCGCAAAAGGAGGAAACCCCAAATAACCCAGCACCGGCATCTCAAAAATTTTGACGTTGCCAAAGTAGGGTACTGTATATGTCCAGCGGGATAGGGCCCAGTAGTTCCAGAACTCCCACAGAACTCCACACACGCCCCCAGCCGCAAGTAACGAAAACAATCTACGATACTTGCCCGCTTCAAGATCGCCGACAATCGACGGCCAACCCCGTAAATAGTTTATCGGGTCAAGTAGCAAAATAAATGCAAGCCAAACCACTGGCGCCCACCAAGTGGAAAAGAAGACCAGAGGAAGTATCGCGCCCACCGCTCCGAGAAGAATCATTACGTAAAGCAGCGGTCGTGGCAGCTGAACGCCCCGGCGCCGTGTTCTTGCCTTGAAGATCGTTGTAGATAGCAGCTTTGCTGTCAAAAACATTGCGGGAAGGATCGTGGCAAAAGCCCAATCGTAACCTACGCGCCGAAGATATGGATTGGCCACCAAATTGTGGTAATGCCACCAGAGTTCCAGATCGGAGCGCCAGAAGCGTGGAGCATTGTAGAACTCACAGAACCACCAACAAATGATGGAGATGGAAACTATGATTACCATCTCCGTTCGGTTGGTGGTTAACAACGAGCGACCACTCATCTTGAATATGAGAGCATCAACAAACAGGATGTATCCGGTCCAGACGATCGGCGTAAACCAGCCCCCTACGAGCTGATTTCCTGAAAAGAGTAAGGCTTCGGCGGAAAGGATGATCACGATTCCCACATAACCGTGGAGAAAGGATGAAGGATGAAGGAGGAAGGATGAAATGCGACGGATTCCTCCGTGTCCTCCTTTTTCTTCATCCTTCATCCTTCCGCCTTCATCCTTCATCCTTCCACCCCATCCTTCTTTTCCTCGACTGGCAAGCCCGATTCTTTCCACGCCTTCCAGCCACCAAGCAGCGCTCGCGCCTTTAACCATCCCGCTTGTCTTAACTCCTGCGCCACCCGGGCGCTCGTAGCTTCGTTTGGTCAAGCACAATATGCAATAAGCCAAGTCTCTTTAGGCAGGCCGAGCTTTTTCGCCGCGGCCACTGCGTGCTCCGGATTCAGGCGGGCGGCGCGCTGCGCCTGATGTTGGCTCGTCTCCCGGCTGCGCTCAGTCCGCACATCAAGAATGATCACCGCCTCACCTGACTTTTGCAGCCGGCCCAACTCTTCCAACGTGATCGACTGCAAGCCAATCGATTCAGCGCCGGAAGGTGCAGGTTCTTCCAGCGGTTTGACTGAGTCGGCATCTTCATGTGAGTCATTAAAAGAACCAACTGCCGTGCCGGTTAGTTCATCGGGCTTGCTTGAGGCGCCTGGCGTAACCGGCATTCTTCCGAAGTCACGTGCCACATCAGCGCCCGGAGCCTGCTCCTGAGTTCGAGGCTGGGCCATACGCGACAGCAGCAGTGGGGAGCCCCCGTGAACCAGTACCGACACGAGCACTACCAGACAGCAGATTGCAAACAGTTGCTCGCTACCGGTCGTGCCGTCAAAAACAGGCAATAGCACCAACAGCAAAGAACTAAGACCGCTAGGCCCGAACCAGGCGATCAGCAAACGGCCACGCTTATCCACTCGCGATCGATACAATGACAGCAGGTAAACAGGAGGCCGGATCAGTATTATGATTGCGGCAAACAGAAGCGTTGCACCCGTCAATACGGTAAACCCACTCCAGATTAGCGAAGAGCCGAAGAGCACAAAGGTAAATAGAAGCATCATTTCGGCAGTCACACCGCCATACTCTAAAAAGCAGTCGCAAAGTTCCACGTCGAGGGCGGCAATGGTTAATCCTGCCGTGAAGGCGGCGAGAAAACCACTCCCGTGCACTGCTTCAGCGGCCGCGAATGCGGTGAAAGCGACACCCAGCGAATAGAGAGACTCGTAGTCGCGCCGCACGCCACTTCGTTTGCGAATTAGATCCAGTGCTGCGACGGCCACCAGGCCGACCGCTACCCCTGCGCCTGGCCCAAGAATGAAGAGGTTGAGGCCGAGTTTGGCCCAGCCGGCTGCGTTGACTGGTTGGTTTTGGTCCAGAAACGCCATCGCTACAATGACGACTGGAAGTAAGACTGCGTCGTTGAGACCGCTTTCGAGTTGCAACGCCTGACGTGCACTGCCGGGTATGTCGCGGCGACGAAGAAGGCCGCGTAGCAGAACCGGATCAGTCGAAGCTAGTGCGGCCCCGAGAATAGTGGCAGCGGCCAACGGTATGTGGAGAAGCCACCAGGCGGCGAAAGTGCCCAGCGCCGCAGAAAGCAATGTCCCCGGTCCCAACATTCGAAAGGCGAGAGTGCTATGACGTTTTACTTCGCTGATGTTCAGCGACACTGCATCAGTGAATAGCACCAGCGTCAGACTCAGCGTGGCGACGACATGCAGAGTTTGCGAACCCAGCGTGATGTTCAGCACGCCGAGACCTGCAGGTCCAAGTGCTGCACCAATGGCCAGGAATACTGCTACCTGTGGCAACCCACTTCTTTCAATCAGGCCCGAGAGGAGGGCTGAAACGATAATGACGATGCCGATAACCGCGAAGGCCACCACAAATGTTTCGAAGCTAAAGCCACTCATAAAGATCCTGTCGTTTGAGGCTCCCTCTCGACGTTAGCGAGTTTCCGGTCCTTTTGGTCGATTATTTCCGGGCTGAGCGAGTTCCTGCAACTGCTCTCGGTGACGCAGAATGAATCCGAGAAAAGCCCGTGTAGGGGATGGTTGAAAGCGGGCCAAAGAAACCATCGCGACCGAGCGACGTAATCGATGATGCTCGATCCTGAGTTGCGCCAGTTGACCCGAGTTGACTTCGTCACGTATTGCCCACGCGGGCAGTAACGAAATTCCCAGGCCATGCGCCACCATGAGTTTTATAAAGTAGGTATCGTTGGATTCCAACGCCAGCTCAGGACTGATCCCCGCCACGCTGAAGAAATCTTCCGTAGCGCGCCGTATTGAGGCGCCACGTTCGAAGAGGATTAGCCTTTCGCGCGTGATCTCCTCCACTGTGGTCATCGGCTTGCCCGCCAGGCGATGCTTATGTCCGACGACCACTACCAGCTCGTCATGAAACAATTCCGTAATTTTCAAAGTTGGAGAATATACCGGCAGCGAAGCAAAGCCGACATCAGCAGTTCCGTTCAGGATGTCGTTTACGGTCTGATCGGTGCTGACCGTGGTGCGAAAAGACAACTCGATTCCTGGATGTTCGAGCATGAACGACTCGAACAATTCCGCGAAAAGAAAGACGAAGGCCTGGGTGGCTGCGGCCGCGCGGACCTTACCGATGGGCTCGTGCTGGCGACCGGAAACCCGCTCTCGCAAGGTCTGGGCCTCGTCGAGTATTCGCTCTGCATGTTCAAAAGCAGTTCTGCCCGCACCCGTGAGTTTTACGCCGCGCCGCGAACGGACAAACAACGGCTCACCAAGTTCCTTCTCTAGCGCCTTAATCTGATGGCTCACCGCCGATTGAGTCAAGTTCAAGCGCTGGGCGGCCCGGGTAAAGTTTAAGGTTTCCGCCACCATGCGAAATGTCCGCAACTGCCACAAGTCCATTTAATAACCCTCAATTGAGATATGAAGACTTTTCATCGAAGTCATTATAATAATTAATTGGCCATCAGGGCAGCCTGCCTCTTATACTGCGTCATCGAAACTTGTCAAAGCCGATACCTTCTTGGAGGGTTGTACGGCAGTCGGGCCGGGCGTGCTGAACTGAGGGCTCTTTAGGAGGATATATGCCAATACCATTCAAGCTGGATTATGCGATTGAAAAGTTAGTCAATGACGGCCGCTCCGAACAAAGAAAGATTCGGAAGCTGGCTGGAGTCAAAATAGAGGCCGAGGAAGCGCATGACGTGTGGACAAGGATCCTGGAGCACAAATGGTATATCAGTGAAAGGCTCGGTCGAGACACTGGTCTGCGCGTAGCCGCAATCGATTATTTTGAGAATATCCACCGGAAGACTTCCAAAGTTGGCAGCCGGCAGACTTCTTTGCCTCCCCGACTCCGTTTCATGCAACCACTTACCATGGCCGCGTAGAAATCAAGGGTTGCTGTTTACTCTTGACAGGCTACTAACCAGACAATAGATTCCCGACCACGGTCAATTCTATTTCTTA
>DATEUF010000139.1:0-7227 GCA_035283325.1 Pyrinomonadaceae bacterium
ATCCAGAGCAGGCACCTGCCGGGCTCGCTCCGCCTGAATCTGAAGCAATTTGGGGAGATGAAAGATGACAACAGTTTGATCGGGATTGTCGGAGGTGGAGAGATTTAGCTCATACGTGGTCCCGCTTTCGCCGACAGCAAAAAGAGTATCCTCTACATCCGGCACCAGCGCCCGCACGTAGAGCGACTTTTCTTCTCGTTCTACAGCGATATCGGACCGGCTAAGAAAAACCGCTCGCAGGATTTCAGGAAACTCGATCCGGGTAAGCCGCTCAGTAGAGATGGAAATCGGAATGGGCTTACCGTCCCACTTGACCACCCCTGCGTGAAGGACAGCAGGCAAAAGCAGCAGTAGTAAAAATATAATGGCGCGTTGCATGCGCCAGAATGTACTCGATGCCTGCGATCATTAGATCAACATAATTGCGACAAATAGACGCCCGTAAGGGATGTTTTCGTGCAACCGGTTCATGAAATATTTGGGATGTAGGACCCCCGGCACAGAACATATCGAGTCGTGCTGCCGTTTGCTCTGGCGCGTGTCGCATCACGGTTCTTTGCCAGTGCATTTCGCCAAGCGCCAAAGTTCACAACACCACGGCCGCAGGATTGGAATTGCCCCATTGTCTGGCATCGTCTCTATAGAGACGTGGCCAGCAATAAAGCATCGCTAATTCAGATAGATACTAGCATTTTAATATATTTTATCATATTAGTTATGAATTTTTTAATCTGGTATTTTATATGAATATTGACTTTTCCAATATAGTTATTAGTATAATAGCATGGCTCAAAGACGCTTAAACATAGTCGATGAAATGGCGTTATCTCGTCTCGCACCACCTGAGACGAAGACACACGAGCCTTCACCCGGAGACTGGATTAGAATTCTGCGAGACTCTCTGCGCATGACCCAGGCCGAACTGGCAAGCCGTGCCAAGATCACTCAACCGCACCTGGCGGGCATTGAGAGTGGCAAGACCGATCCGCAGATCAGCACCGTTAAGAGAATCTTTGAAGCAATGTCATGCGATCTGGTCCTTGAGCCACGACCCAGAAAGCCTATCAAAGAATTGCTTCGCGGACGCGCGCGCAGCATCGCGTTGAAACGCCTAAAACAGTCTATGGGAACTATGGCACTCGAACAACAAGCACCGGAGGCGGACGTGTTTAAGCAGCTTCTGGAGAAACGTACCGACGATATTCTGACCGATCGGCGCGAGAAACTGTGGCAACAGCCAGATGAGTGACAGAACCAAGACACCCGGAGCTACCCCAGGCGACGACACGTCGGGTCTTATTCAAAGGCACCTGACAGATCGCCGTGCCCGTAATGCAGCCGAGCTGGATGCCATCTCACGCGCGTACAACAAACACATCTATAGAGCCCGGAGAAAAAGAGCCGGAACAGAATGGTTGACCGATGAATTAATCCGTCGTGTCCATTTCGATATGTTCGGTGAAATCTGGGAATGGGCGGGAAAATATCGTACGGATTCAGTTAACATTGGTGTCGACTTTCACCTGATCCCCGAACAGATAAAATTGCTGTGCGGAGATTTCAACTATTGGAACTCCGCTAAGGGCGCGATGCCGCCGCTGGAGATTGCCGCTCGCGTACAGAACCGACTTACCAGGATCCATCCGTTCATCAATGGGAACGGTAGACACGCGAGACTCATCACTGACATTTTCTTTCACTCGGTCAAACATCCTCTGCCCAAGTGGCCGCAGATTCAGCTCATGTCTGAGGGCGACCAAGTTCGAGCTCGATATATCGAGGCGATGAGAGCGGCAGATAAAGAAGACTACCGTGAGTTAATGGCGTTCATGAAAGAATTCGTTGAGTAGAAACAAAAATGTCTACTCCAGCTGGAAATGTTGTTGAGATCAAAAAGCCGCCACACCCCTCGCGGGACTTGGCGACTTAGCTGTTTTGGAAATTGCCCAGGATGGCTTACTTCTTGCCGGCTTTCTTCGCCGCCCAGAAAGCCTTCAATTTGGCCGACAACTTGGCCTTGGTTGCCGGACTCACTTTCTTCTTGGCCTTCACAGCGGGTTTGACTGAACGCGTCGCTGATTTAGCTCGTCGAAGGTTCGCCCACCGTGTTTTTTGAGCAGCGGCAATCTTCCTTTTCACCGATGCGCTCATGGTCCGCTTTTTCTTTGGCGCTGCTCCAGATTTGGCTGCCGCACCGAGAATGCTGCGGAGTTCTTTGTTCAGAGCCTCGATTCGTTCTTTAATCGCAGCAGCCCGTTTGAGTTGGTTAATTGTCAGGTCAGATAAATTCATGGGGCTAGTTAACATTCAAAACTGGTGGAAATCAAGCGCTAGCCAGGTGCTACTTGCTGGAGATGACGCCTATCGCCGTCATCTGAATAAATCCTCTCCCGATGATCGCCTCGCGACGCCACATGATACAAGTCGCCAGTAAATTCCAAGCGAAGAGGTCGTGCCATTGGCGACCATTAGCGCCAGGAGACTACAGAGTAAAGCGCTGACCCCCGATCCTGACCCCCGATCTCTCGTTAAGACTGGCCACAGCGAGATCCATGACCCACGAATGTTTTCAAGATAGTCAAGATGTAAAATTCTGACCCTGTCGCTAGTTGAAACATATGGAGCCAGTGGAGGGATTTGAACCCCCAACCGTCTGCTTACGACACAGCTGCTCTTGTCCGTTGAGCTACGCTGGCAAATTGGCGGAAGACGAAGGAGTTGAACCCTGAGCCAGAGTGCGTCTGGCCCGCCACGGCTTTCAAGGCCGGTTGTCGCCACCGACGCCGCCTTCCGTAACTGGTAGTCCTGGATGGTTACGAGCCATCGACCTGCCCCTTATAAGGAGGCCGCTCTGCCTCTGAGCTACAGGACCATAATCTGGAGCTGGTGAAAGGAGTCGAACCTTCAATGCGCTTCCGCGCTGACTGCTTACAAGGCAGTTGCTGTGCCAGTTGAGCCACACCAGCGTAGCCGTGGAAGGACTTGAACCTTCAACATGTCGTTAATCGGACGACCGCTCTGTGCCATTGAGCTACACGGCCATAAAAATGGTGGGACCGGTCGGAATTGAACCGACAACTTCTTGCTTGTAGGGCAAGCACTCTACCAAATTGAGTTACGGTCCTCTAAATAAATATGGGACGCCAGGAGGGATTTGAACCCCCGACACGCAGGATAGAAGCCCGCTGCTCTGGTTCCGCTGAGCTACTGGCGCATAAATTGGTACGCCCGATAGGAGTTGAACCTACATCTCGCTGATTAAAAGTCAGCTGCTCTTGTCCGTTGAGCTACGAGCGCATGGTACGCTCGGTCGGAGTTGAACCGACATCTCACTGATTAAGAGTCAGCTACTCTGGTCCAATTGAGTTACGAGCGTAAAAATTTTTTAAAGCGTCGTTTCAGATATAACCTCTAAATGGAACGCTGGAGGGGATTTGAACCCCTGACCTGCTGGTTCGAAGCCAGCTGCTCTTGTTCCGCTGAGCTACCAGCGTAAAAACAAATCTGGAACGCCTGAAGGGATTCGAACCCTTAACCAACAGCTTCGTAGGCTGCTGCTCTGATTCCGTTGAGCTACAGGCGTATGGCGAAGGGAGAAGGATTCGAACCTATCGGATCTTTCGATCGTCCGGTTAGCAACCGGATGCCTTAAACCTCTCAGCCATCCCTCCGCAAACAATTCGGTGGACCTGGTCGGATTTGAACCGACAACGGATTGCTTGCAAGGCAAGTGCTCTCGCCAATTGCAGCTACAGGCCCGTACTCCTGGAGGGATTCGAACCCCCATCGCGTAGTTTCTAAGACTACCGCCTCTGCCAAATTGGGCTACAGGAGCAAAAACAAAACTGGTGCGATTAGAGGGATTCGAACCCCCAACTTTCAGTTTTTGAAACTGACGCCTCTACCCATTGGGCCATAATCGCGTACCGCTGAAGGGATTCGAACCCTTAACATTCGGATTTTAAGTCCGACGCCTCTGCCAGTTGGACCACAGCGGCAAAAATTTGGTAGAACTGACAGGACTCGAACCTGCAATTTCCTGGCTGAGAACCAGGCGGCTTATTCCAATTCGCCTACAGTTCCATGGTGCCAAAGGATAGTTTCGAGCTATCGACCTCCTGTTCTTCAGACAGGCGCTCTTCCATCTGAGCTACAATGGCGCGGTGAAGAGGGGATTCGAACCCCTGATATCTCGCTCGACAGGCGAGTGCTTTGAGCCAGGCTAAGCTACTCCACCATGCCGGGCTTTCACCGGCTCCCCGTTCCAGCGACGAGTGATCGATACTCGTCTCCAACGGTTCGTCGGGCTTTCACCGACCTCCCGTTCCAGCGACGTGTGAACGTCTCCAACGGTTTTGGTGGGCAACCTGGTAGCGGGCATGGGACTCGAACCCATCTAGGTAGCTGGTTATGAGCCAGCCGTGTCCACCCGAACACTTGCCCGCATCAAATGGTAGGACTAACCGGGATCGAACCGGTAATTTCCTGAGTGAAAGTCAGGCGGCTTATTCCTGTTTCGCCCATAGTCCCACAAACTGGTTGAGAGGGGAGGAGTCGAACCCCCACGTGTAAACCACGACTTTCGGGTTACAGCCGAATGCATTGCCGTTGATGCTACCTCTCAGTTTCAACTACAAAGCCGTTGAACCGGTTTATAAAAACAAAAAAGGCAGAGTTTTTACGCTCTGCCTTTTCGTGGGCCTTCTTAGCCGAATCTTAGCAGAGCGATGTTACACGGAGCTAAACGCCTCCGTATAGCGCGGTTCCAATGAATCGTCTCTGAGGACGATCACTGTGGCTATGTCTAAAATTCGTTTCAAAATTGTCTCCTGCTACTTTCTATTACTTATACCGTTCAACTACAAAGCCGTTGAAGACGATCGACGGTAACAAATTAATCGTCAGACGTCAAGTTGCCGTATCAACTCATCTAAAATGTAACCCAAGGGGGTATCGTTGATTCATTTGGAATGTAACCCACAAGTGATTGCTCAACTTAGCGGTGTCCGCAGCGTGATCGCGGGCAAGGCCGATTATTCGGGAGGCGGATAAGAGAAGTCTTTGAGGTCACCTGGATCAATAACTGCCCAGGATTACTTCTTGCCGGCTTTTTTCGCTGCCCAGAAAGCCTTCAATTTGGCCGACAACTTCGCCTTCGCTGCCGGACTCATTGTTCTCTTCTTCGCCTTCGCAGCGGGTTTGACTGGAAGCGTCGCTGGTTTAGCTTGTCGAAGGCTCGCCCACCTTGTTTTTTGAGCAGCGGCAATTTTCCTTTTCACCGAAGCGCTCATGGTGCGCTTTTTCTTTGGCGCAGCTCCAGATTTGGCTGACGCACCGAGGATGCTGCGGAGTTCTTTGTTGAGAGCCTCGATTTGTTCTTTAATCGCGGCGGCCCGTTTGAGTTGGTTAACAGTCAGGTCGAGTAAATTCATGGCGTCAGTTAACATTCAAAGCTGGTGGAAATCAAGCACCGGCCAGACGCCGACGATGCCGTCGCTCAAGGTTTGTACCCTTGTCATAATAGTTGATGGTGGAGCGGGTAGCATTCCCAGATGGTTTTTTTGGTTTTTCACGTGTCAATCACGACCCACAAGCACCTACATGGCCTTTTCTCCAGCGCGAGCAGGTTCAACGGAAATCAAATCGGCCAAACAGGTTATTCACACTTCGGGAAGGATAGTCAATAAATCAAGGCCAGGCCCCAATTACTGAAACCTTTCCAACTTACAGCCACACATAAGCGACCGTCTCAATACCTCGTATGCTATCCGTGCGCCTCCAAT
Source organism: Pyrinomonadaceae bacterium (assembly GCA_035283325.1). Lineage (GTDB taxonomy): Bacteria > Acidobacteriota > Blastocatellia > Pyrinomonadales > Pyrinomonadaceae > PSRF01. The sequence goes on from DATEUF010000139.1 coordinate 5,784, forward strand.
AGCACGGTGCGGATAAGGCTCCCTCCCTACCCCGAGATGCTCAGCCACCTCATCCAGATTGAACCTGTCTAAGCCAGTGCCCCGCAGGAGTACCCAGGACGCAGTGAACAGATCCAATCTGTGATAATCCATCGAGTTCCTGACATCGGTTAATCTGAATGCATGCTGGAGGAACGACCAATCAAACGTCACGTTTTGGGAACAAAAAATTGAATTTGTTGTCTTTTCCGCGTACATCGACATCGCCTGGCGTAAGCTTACTGCTGATCTCCACTCTTCCTCACTATATCCGTTCAACGCCAATGCGTCCTCTGAGGCCGTCTCGATGTGTTCTGGCCTCACCTTTACGTCGAGCATATCCAGAATCGTTAACGAAGACTGATCAACCAAGATTAGACCGATCTCTATAATCTCATGAATATCCGGCTCTAGTCCCGTCGTTTCCACGTCAGTCACGGCGATGGGTCGCGATGTGAACACAACTCCCATTGAAACGGTCTACCTCCTTGTGCGCGACTCGTCGTTCCGCCTACCTCTGTCCTGTCCGGCGAGAGCCTTCAACTGTGCGAGCCGCTCCCGGCACTCTGACCAAAACGCTTCTACGGTCTTACCATTTAACTCTCTGTGAAACGTCTCAAAGTTCTCTTCGTTCCTCCTTGTCCAACTTGCCCAGCAGCCCGTTGGTTCACCGCCATCCTTCGGCAACCGATGCCAGGCGAGTAGAAACCCACCGCACAGCATATATGCTACCGACAACCACAGCTTAGCGTCTAGCCACGACGCAAGGGGCTGACTCACACGCTGCCAGACGACAACCACCAGCCCAACCGACCCAAGAATCAAGAACAGCCACTCCAGAAGTATGACCGCACGACAGTGATATCCGGCAGCCGTGGTGGCACGGTATCTGTCAAAGTGCACGCTAGTTCTGAACTGCCATGTGTCATAGTAGTCCCTCCAGAGCTGCCGGGCCTTTGGCTCCTCCAAATTCAGGGTCCGAGCAATCCTAACGCTCGGGAACTCGCCTCGGAAGAACCTGGCTGCCTGACTTTGCCGTTCCAACAACGGATCGCCGATCAAGAACCTCACGAACAGATAGAGCACCACTGCGATTCCTCCAGCACCGAAAAGTGATGCCAAAACACCTAGCACAACAGATCCCGGTCCAGCTAGCCACGCTTGGACTTCAACGTTGAACAATATGAGGGCCCATAAGTAGCCCACCACCGCACATAACGCATATACCCGGATGTCCCACCATCTGAACAGTCGCGTCCACGGAACGTGCTCCGCGCGAAACACCTTGCTCAACATTCTATGATTCCGCTTTGAATCAGCACCGTCTAGCCACAAGCTTCACTGTCTTTACAGTTTATGACGTCTTGCAAAATTTCGAGTAAGGATCAATCTTCGTCTAGGACGTAACCTGGAATATACGTTTTCT
>DATEUF010000140.1:0-7766 GCA_035283325.1 Pyrinomonadaceae bacterium
GGCCTCCTTCCTTAGACGGAGCCTGCCTTGCCCCCTTGCCGACCTGAGAGATTTCTTTTCAGTTTATTTCTTCCACAGCTTCGGCAGCTGGTGGATCATTAATGTCCGGCGCTTCTTATAGAACCTTATTCGATGCAGTTAACAGCCGCACACTGGATCTATGCCCTTTTTGTGCTGATCGTTGTTGTGACGATGGCTAAACGCCGCGATGCGTTGATCCCCTGCATCGCCGGAGCATTTCTGGTTGGGTGGGCCGTCACGAAAACACCTCTGGGCGCGATCGAAACCGTCTTCCGAGCAACAGTGGTCGCGACGCGCGAACTGCTCGACATAATCCTCGTTATATCCATCATCGGCGGGCTGGCGGCTTGGCTGGAGAGCATAGGTGCGGAACGTTTGATGGTTGCACCCGCGCGTGCCTTGATGAAATCACCGACAGTAGCCTTCTGGGTCATCGGCGTTGTTATGTTGATAGCTTCTTACTTTTTATGGCCTTCGCCAGCGACGGCACTCGTCGGAGCTGTCCTTGTGCCCGCCGCGGCCTCAGTGAGACTGCCGATTATCTCGGCCGCCGTCGCCATGAACCTATTTGGTCATGGCATTGCCCTCTCAACCGACTATGTGATTCAGGGCGCGCCGAGTATTAGCGCCAAGGCGGCCAACGTGCCTGTTGAAGCGGTGATGTATAGTCAGATTCCGCTGATCATCACGATGAGCATAGTGACGATAGGCGTTGCTTTTGTTATTGCACGCAGAGACATCAAGCGCGCCCAGGAAGCGGAAGAAGTTCCAGGTCAGGACGTGCTTAATGTGCGGTCTGGGAACGGGATCGACGAAGGGTTCAGCCTTACCGAGGACGTTTCGTTATCAAAGCCCAGGTCGATAGCTCGCGTGGCGGCTCTCGTTGTTCCCCTTAGTTACCTGATGGTTGTAGTTATTCTGATTGCTTATCGCATCCGGGGTGGAGAGGCCACGACGATCATCGGGGGAGTTACGTTACTGCTGGCTGCGGTTTTCACTCTCATAGGTCATGGTAAAGAGAGCTTTGACCTGATTACCGAACATATGATTAAGGGCTTTACCTTTGGGATAAAGATTTTTACTCCCGTCATTATCATTGCCTCCTTCTTTTATCTGGGCTCGCCGGATATAGCACGGCAAGTTTTTGGAGAGGGCGCCCGCGGGCTGCTATTTGATCTGGCCAACGCGCTCTCAAATGTGCTGCCGCTGAACCGCTTCACGGTCGGGATCATGGAGACCGTGATTGGATGTGTCGTGGGATTGGTCGGATCCGGATTCAGCGGGCTGCCACTAACGGGTTCACTGGCCGGCGCATTTGCTTCTGTTGCCCATGTAAAGACTGAGACTATTGCCGCACTTGGTCAAATAGCCACCGTCTGGGTAGGTGGTGGTTGCATCATTCCCTGGGGTGTCATACCTGTGGCAGCAATCTGCCGCGTTTCGCCGCAGGAATTGGCGGCTAAAAACTTCGTTCCCGTGATGTTGGGCCTGGTAGCAACCACGATCGTCGCTATCATATTTATGTGATCGTTAGTAGTGGCACAGACTTCAGTCTGTGGTCAACTCGGAAAGGGGCAAGGTAGGCTTCAGGTTAGGAAATCTCTTCAGATTGGAAGGGGACAAGGCCCCTTTCCCAACCTGAGAGATTTCCTAATCTACCGCTCGGTGGTACTGACCTGTTTCTTAACAAGAGGAGTCTAAATTGAAATCACTTCGCTTTACGTTTTGCCTTTATGGCGTCCTTGCTGCTCTCTCTTTTCCGCAGCCAATTAATGCACAGGTTTCATTTCATGCTCGACGCGATATTGATGCCAAACATTACCCAAGTGCGGTAGCTGCCGCCGACCTAAACGGCGACAAGATCCCAGACCTGGTGACTGCAAATTTTGCCACGGGAAACATTTCCATTTTCTACGCTCATGCTAGTGGGGGTTTTACGCCGGCCATTGATGTTCCTGTTGGATCGGCACCCATAGCTGTAGTCCTCGCTGATTTCAATCGAGATAATCGTCCGGATATTGGAGTTGCAAATTGGCTCACATCGAGTGTCTCAATTGTACTGGCAGAAGGCGAAGGTAAATTTGCTTCCGGGCGTAGTTATGCCGTCGGGTCTGGTCCCTCAGCACTCATTAGCACTGACTTTGACAAGGATGGGTTGGCGGACCTCGCTGTAGCAAATTGCTTTTCGAATGATGTATCGGTTTTACTGGGGGACGGCAAGGGTAGCTTTTCACAAACCACTAGCTTCAAAGCAAATAGTGAACCGCGAGGCGTAACTTCAGCCGATTTTAATAACGACGGAAAAATGGACCTGGCTGTCGCCAACAGGCGCTCGGCAAATGTCACCGTACTACTTGGTGACGGAAAGGGAGGTTTCAATCCAACTGATACTCTAGGCGTTGGCGACAATCCGCTATCGGTCATAGCCGGTGACTTCAACGAAGACAGGCACATCGATTTGGCAACCGCACATCCGAAATCTGGTTTCATTACTCTTTGGTTGGGTGATGGTAAAGGGAGGTTTGCTCCACCACTCCATTACGATGTAGAAACAGAACCAGATTGCCTTGTTGCGGGAGACTCCAATGGCGACAGCCACCTGGATGTAATGGTGGCGAACCGTTTCTCGGGAACGGTCTCGGTGCTCTTAGGCAGTGGAAAGGGAAGCTTCGCCAAGGCTACATCATTCAAAGTAGGGGATAGTCCACTCTCGCTTACTGTTGCCGATTTTAACAACGATAATAAATTGGATCTCGCGGTGGCCAATCGTGACTCCGAAAATGTCTCCATCTTGATTGGGGATGGTAAGGGAGGAATGTCTATTAGTTCGGACTTTAGCGTGGGCCATTTCCCGCGGGCGGCGTTTGTCGCCGACTTTAATAAAGACGGCAACCTTGATCTGGCCGTTACCAGTTTCCCAACGAAGGTTACCGTCATTCTGGGAGATGGTAATGGCCGGTTTGCTCCGCCACAACTTTTCGAGGCTGGCGACGGCCCGCGAGCTGTTGCTGCTGGAGACTTCAACCTGGACACCAATCTGGACCTTGCAATTGCTAATGACAACTCCGGCGATGTCTCGATATTGGTCGGTGATGGCAAAGGCGCGTTTGCATCACCAACTAGTTACAAGACGGGTGGCGGACCCAGTTTTCTGACGCTGCAAGATTTCAATAAGGACAACAGATTAGACGTTGCAGTTGTTAATCGCGACTCAGACACTCTCTCTGTGCTGCTCGGCGAGGGTCAGGGGAAACTGTCGGCCGCAGTTAATTACAAGACCGGTCGGGGTCCAAGCGGCGTTGTGGCGGGTGATTTTAATCAGGATGGCAAGATTGATCTCTCAACCGCAAACGTTTTCTCATCCGATACTTCTATCTTCCTCGGAGACGGCAGAGGAGGTTTTTCGGAGGCCAGGAACTTTCGCACAGGGCGTGGGCCATTCTCGGTCACCGCGGCAGACTTTAATAATGATGGTAAGCTGGACCTCGCAACTGGTAATACTGGCGCTGCCAGCGTCTCAGTTCTTTTGGGAACCGGCCAGGGGGAGTTTGGGGCGCCTCAGAATTTTGCCGCCGGAGAAACGGCTTCGGTAATAACTACTGGCGACTTCAACAAAGACAGCAACGCCGATCTGGCCGTGGTGAATTTCGGCTCGGCCACCGTGTCAGTGTTATCGGGAGACGGGAAGGGAAGCTTTGCTCCCGCAATTCACTTTGGTGCGGCAGGAGCGCCGCGGGCCGTCGTCGCGGCAGACTTTGATAAAGACGGCAGGCTGGATCTTGCGGTGGTGAACCGCGATTCCGATACGGTTTCAATAATGCTGAATGACCTCTGAAGGCCCCAGTTCTCAGATCAGAATGGGACAAAGCTTTTCAGTTGAGCAAATGACCATTTGCGAGCCATGTCAGGAAGCTCCTTTCTGAGAGGGTGAAGTTAACAGGGTTGAGTGATTGATTCAATGTTGAGCGCGATTCAACCTTGAGCGGGGGCGGCGGCAGACTGAAGCTCGCCTCTTTCCTGTCCAGAAGTCTGCCTTGCCCCCTTCCCCACCTGAGAGATTTCTGACCTCAAAGATTTCTGGGCTTAGTTGATCTTTTGGCGCAAGAGCCCTACTATCCTTGCCTGAAGTAAGTACTTACTTAGTTAGCCAAAAACCCGAACTGTTCCCAAAGTTGAACTATGCAAAAGCTTGCTGAAATCTGCGTTCGCCGCCCGGTCTTTGCCACGATGTTGATTATGTCGCTGACCGTAGTCGGCATCTTCTCTTTTTCCACCCTGGGAGTAGATCTCTTTCCGAAAGTCGAATTTCCCACAATCACTGTGACTGTAGTAAATCCGGGTGCGTCCCCCCAGGAGATTGAGACCGAGATCACGGACAAGATTGAAGGCGCCGTCAATACCATCAGCGGCATAGACGAACTGCGCTCGACTTCCGTCGAAGGTGTCTCCCAGGTGTTCGTCACTTTTCTGCTGGACAAGAACGCCGATGTTGCAGCCCAAGAGGTGCGCGATAAAGTCAACCTCGTGATTCCCGATTTGCCGGAGACCGCGGAAGCCCCGGTAGTCCAAAAGCTGGATACCGACGCAGCTCCAATCTTGCGCATTGCCGTTTCGGCTCCTCGTTCCCTACGCGAAGTGACGAATATTGCCGACAAGCAGATCAAGGAACGAATTGAATCCATATCGGGTGTCGGTCAGGTGCAGATTATCGGCGGTCGCGAGCGTGAAATTCAGGTCTGGGTAGACCCGGATAAACTGAGGGCTTACAACGTAACGCCTGCGGAGGTGGCCGGGGCCGTTCGTGCTCAGAACATGGAGGTACCGGGTGGGCGCATCGACGAGGCCACGCGCGAACTAACCGTGCGTACACTAGGGCGCATCAAGAACCCTTCCGATTTTAATAATCTGGTCCTGGCCAGTCGCGACGGCTATTCAGTGAAGGTGAGCGACATCGGTTACGTCGAGGATGGCGCGGAAGAGCAGCGTACCGAAGCCCGACTAAATGGCCAACCAGCTGTGACACTCGTGGTTTCGAAGCAATCGGGCCAGAACACAGTTGCTGTCGCCGATGCCGTACAGGAGCGCCTCAAAGAGATCGCGCCGACGCTGCCAGCAGGAGTCAAGACCGAAATTGTCGGAGATCAATCGATCTTCATAAAAACTTCGCTGGAGGCAATTGAATCTCACTTGCTGGAAGGCAGCATCCTGGCGGCCATTGTCGTTTTCGTTTTCTTGTGGAGCTTTCGTTCGACCTTTATCGCGGCCATTGCAATTCCCACTTCGATCGTTGCCACCTTCGCTTTGATGGCTGCCATGGGCTTCACCTTGAATCGTATCACGATGCTGGCTCTCACCTTAATGGTGGGAATCGTAATTGATGACGCGATCGTGGTGCTGGAGAACATTTTTCGCTTCGTTGAGGAAAAGGGTATGCCGCCATTTCAGGCGGCAATTGAGGGCACGCGCGAGATTGGCCCAGCCGTCATGGCAACAACTCTCTCATTGCTGGCCGTTTTCGTGCCGGTGGGTTTTATGGGCGGAATTGTGGGCCGGTTCATGTCATCGTTTGGTTTGACATCAGCGTTTGCAGTCGCCGTCTCTCTCCTCGTCTCCTTCACGTTGACCCCGATGCTGGCCGCTCGCCTGATAAAGCGGAAGGAAGAACCTTCCCCCTCAACAGCGGACAGCCAAAAATCGCAAAACCATCGGGCGAAAGAGGCGCGCACAAAAGAATCGCGTTTCTATCGCCCGATTGATCGCACGTACACCCGAATGTTGCAATGGTCAATGGCCCATCGCTGGCTAGTGCTTTTGATGTGCGCGATAGTCATCCTTAGCATCGTGCCGCTCTTCATGTTCGTCGGAAAGAACTTCTTACCGGTCGATGACCAGGCGCAATACGAGGTCAATGTGCGCGCACCGGAAGGCTATACGTTGCCCGCTACCTCGGCAGTCGTGGAGCGCATCGCCGCTGAAGTTCGGCAGTTACCTGGAGTCACTGACACTTTGACGACTATAGGCGGCGGCCAGCAGCAGTTGGTAAATAATGCTTCTATCTACGTCAAACTGACACCAATCGGTGATCGCAGCCTCAGCCAAAACGACCTGATGGTCCGAACTCGAGCCCTTTTGGCAAACCATCCGCGAGAGTTACGTACGAGCGTTCAATTGGTGGCCGCGGTTGCAGGCGGCGGCATTCGCAATGCGGATATTCAATATGTAATTGGGGGCCCCGATCTAGAGAAGCTAACCAAGTATTCTGAAGAATTGTTGGCAAAACTTAAGACCATCCCGGATGTCGTCGATGCTGAGTCGAGTTTGATTACTGGCAAACCCGAAGTGCAGGTCAGCATAGATCGTGAACGGGCTGCCGATTTGGGCGTGCGGGCTGGTGATATTGCAGAGGCACTCAATACCCTGGTCAGCGGACAAAAGGTGTCGACCTTCAATGCCGGCACGGATCAGTATGATGTGCGCGTGCGCGCGATCGGCGAATTTCGCGCTAGTGTCGAAGGTTTGAGGCGCATGATCGTCGCTTCATCGAAGATCGGTTGGGTCACGCTGGATAATGTAGTCCATGTTACGGAGGGTACTGGGCCATCTGCTATTGACCGCCTTAACCGCCAACGGCAAGTAACTTTGCTGGCCAATGTCCGTCCCGGCGGCTCACAAGCTGCGGTCCTCGATCAGATGAATAAATACGTCAAAGAAGCGAATCTGGAGAGCACTTACACAACCGGCCTGGCAGGCACGTCAAAAGAGCTCGGCCGCGCGGGTTACTACTTTCTGCTGGCTTTCGCTCTATCATTCGCCTTTATGTACATCGTCCTGGCAGCGCAGTTTGAATCATTTATTCATCCGATAACAATTCTACTGACGTTGCCGCTCGCTATCCCGTTCGGTATCGTTTCGTTGCTCGTAATGGGCCAGACAGTCAACATATTCTCTGGCCTGGGATTGTTATTGCTTTTTGGCGTGGTGAAGAAGAACGCTATCCTGCAAATCGACCATACCAATCAGTTGCGCGCACGCGGGATGGAAAGGCTTGACGCCATCATTCGCTCAAACCGCGATCGGCTGCGGCCCATTCTGATGACTACCATTGCGTTGGTGGCGGGGATGATGCCGCTCGTAATCTCTTCCGGACCGGGGTCGGGAACAAACAGAGCGGTTGGCGTGCTCGTGGTGGGGGGACAATCACTCTGTTTGCTGCTGACGCTTCTGGCTGTGCCGGTTTTCTATTCGCTATTTGATGATCTGGCCCGAAGCCATGTTTGGGGACGCATCGGCGCCGGTGTAGCCGAAGCCTTCGCCTGGCTTCGACGTAAGGCGGCGACGGCAACCGCTTCGTTTTTCAGCACGTTCAATAGGTAACACGAGCTATCCACAGATTACACCGATTTCTCAGATACAGTCCTTATCGCGACGCCCAATATGATCTGAGAAATCCGTGTAATCTGTGGATAGACTTTGCTCGCAAGCTAACAGCTTGCGTTACATCTTTAAAAGATAAACTTCAAGCCAAACTGAATCTGCCGCGAGGATGTTGCCGTCTTGGTCAGTTGGCCAAAGGTAGCCGGTATTTCTGGCGCATCGGTGATGGGGTCAGCCCTGACGAAGACAGCGCGATTATTGGGCTCCGGCCCGGCGAAGTTTGTGTGATTGAACAAGTTGAACACCTCCGTGCGAAACTCCATGCTCACTCGCTCGGTGATGGCCGTTTTCTTGATCACCGTCAGATCAAA
>DATEUF010000141.1:0-11340 GCA_035283325.1 Pyrinomonadaceae bacterium
CAGTTATTGATGAAGCAGTGTTTGATCCGCTAGATGCCCGAGATCTATCTCAGGATGAAAAGGCGAAGATCCTTAAGCGATTGCGCACGCAATTTGGTGTGCGCGGGAAGGAAAGACTCTGCGGCGTCGGTCTGTTGAAGCGTCACGGAAAACCCACAAAGAAGACGAAAGGGATGGATAATTTCTACAGCACATCTCATGTTGCCGCCTTGCCTTTGCTTAATCGGCTTCGCAATAAACAAGCTGCAAACGATTATGTAGAAACGCTTAGAGGTCTTTTGGGCATCGAAGCGTTCCAAACCGGAGCTTATCTTGGTCATGTGCACAGGCAAACGACGCTCAAGCCTAACAAATTCTTTTCCAATGAGGATAACTCGCTTTTCTATGACGGCCATCTACTATTCAAGGAGCGACTGCGAGACTTCTTCCCTGAAACAAGCGTGCGCGGGTTAGCCGAAAAAGCGTTGGGCAAATTTCTGGAAAGCGCATTTAGTACGAACGAAGATCCGCACCCATCACCGGCGCCTTACTACGCGATTCTCCACGCCGACGGCGACCGCATGGGCGCTGTAATCGATTTCCAAGCAAAGGGCGGACATAGACAACATCAGAAGGTTTCCAGCGCCCTCAATGAATTCGCTACGCAAGTCGAAAGAATCGTTGAAGAAAACCACTACGGTTCCTTGATCTACTCGGGAGGCGACGATGTACTGGCATTACTCCCGCTTCATACGGTGCTCCAGTGCGCGCGCGATTTGGCGAAGTCGTTCGAAACCGCGTTAACGGGGATTTGTGACGAAGGCCACAACTCAGCAACGCTATCCGTTGGCATTGCGATTGGACACCATCTCGATCCCCTACAGGACACGCTCGCGCTGGCCCGGGAAGCTGAGAAGACCGCTAAGAAAGAAGTTCCTAACAAAGAAAGGCCGGAAAAGAACGCACTTGCGATCACACTCAGCAAACGTAGCGGTGCTGATCGCACTGTTAAAGGCTCTTGGGACTCCATGAAACCTGAACGCGCACTTGACGACAGGCTGGCTCGCTTTGTCTTCCTGCTTCTTGAAGACGAACTACCCGATGGAGTTGCGTACGAGTTGCGCGACTTAGCCCTTAGGCTAAGGCCTGCAAAAGAAGCGTCTCCTGAAGAACGTGAAACTCTGCTGGAAGCTCAGATAGCGGAAGCGAAGCGAATTCTTAGAAGGAAGCAGCCGAAGCACGGGAAACGAGAAGGGCCAGCAGACGAAGTGCTTACTTATTTCTGTGGGCGGCGCGACAAGGAAAGTGCACCAGCCGTTGGAATCATCGACCATCTGGACCTCGAAAACTGGACTCTAGAGGGTCTCGCTGACGAGATAATCGTAGCGCGTGAACTAGCGAAAGCGATTGAACAATCGGGAACCAAGGGCGAGTTCGTTAAAACTTGCCCATTGCTAAATGATCCGGAGTCGACTCATGGCGATGAGTAAGGTTTTGATCGTCGAACCACGAGATCCTCTCATTGCTCGCGATGGCAAACCGTTTGGCGTTGGCGTAAGTGCATCAACCTTGCCGTTTCCCTTCCCTTCAACCATCACAGGTGGCGTGCGAACCCGCGCCGGCCTGGCAGGTGGAAGTTTTGTTGATAGCGCGGGCGTGCCAAACAAGGTTCTTATCGAAACGGTGAAGCAAATCTCCACTAGCGGTGCGCTGCTTGTGGAGCTAAACGATCAAGGCGACATAGTAGATTGGCTAGCCCCCGCTCCGGCGGACGCTTTGCTGCTTGAGAACAAGGCAGATCGCAAGCAAGCCCAAGTAAAACGACTAGTGCCGATCGATAAAGAGGACGGTGTCACAAGTATTAAGGACCCTCCACATGCGAGCGATGACCTGGCCCCAGTTGGTCTTCCGCGATTCGATCCAAGCAAGCCGATTGATACCGCCCCACGATTCTGGCAATGGGCCAAGTTCGAGCAGTGGTTGCTCGATCCAGAGACGATATCGTCGCCACATAACATTGCTGAGTTAGGAATATCAGGTCTCGCCACTGAGGCACGCACTCATGTGGCGATTGATCCAGGCAAGTGGACGGCTCGGGAGGGACAACTTTTTCAGACTCGCGGCCTTGAATTCACTCAATGCCAGGAAAAAAAGATCGAAGAGGCTAAACGGTTAGCCTTGGCAATCCGTGTCGATAGTGGTGAAGAGGAACCTGACAAATTGATTCAGGCGATAAAGGAAGGGCTATCTCCCTTGGGTGGAGAGCGCCGCACAGTGATGTGGCGCGAAAGCAAGCAGAGTTTTCCGTCAAATCCATTTGTCGGAGACCTGGCGAACACGATCGAGAGCCAACAGATAAAGGCGTCTCGCGTGGTCCTACTGACACCAGCGTACTTCACCGAAGGTTCGCGCCCCACTTGGTTGTTGGCGAAACGGTACGGAACTCAACCGCAACTGGTCGGCATTGCGAATACGCGGGCGCAGGTGACATCTGGTTGGGACTTTGAGCATTACGAAAAAAAGGCCAATGGACGCGTGGTTCGCGGAAGGCCAAAGAAATCTCGACGGCTCATGCCCGCTGGTTCTGTTCTATTTTTGAAGTTTGATAATGGCAAGAACATAAGGGAGTGGATTGAAAACACATGGATGAGTTGCGTGAGTGACGATTCTACCGAAGGCGATATCGATCAGCACCGGCGCGATGGATTTGGTTTAGCTGCCATCGGAGTATGGGACGGCAAGCTGCAACCAATGAAGTTTTAGTCTACCAATAAACTTCTTTGAGGTGTGGACATGAGGCGATTGCCAAAGGAAAACGGAAAGTTAGTTGCTCCGAGTGGCGCAGTTCAAATCAGCGTCGGTTCAGAGTCGAGAAATAGTGTCCTTATTCGACAAGAGCGGAGGTACGAACTGATCACTCCACTGTTTGGCGGCGGAGTGGAAGCGAAGAAAAATGATCTCGATCAACTGATCAATGGCAAGAGTGTGCGCGGTCAACTGCGGTTCTGGTGGCGTGCCTCTCGAGGCACAGGCTCGGTTGAGAGGATGAGGGAGAACGAGTTCTCGATTTGGGGAGCAGCGAGTCGACCTGAGTCTCCATCACCATCCAAAGTGTCGGTTGTGGTTTCAGTGACGAAGACAGGGGAGCCGGATACGCCATTTCTTATGAGTGGTAACAAACCTCGTCCGGACATACGCAACTCAATGGTGCCACCCTATGCCGCCTTCGCACTCCAACCGACAGATGAGGAGATACGCGAAGCCCAACGCCGGCAAGTAAGCGTGCACTTGGAATCGGTACGACTGGACGTTGAGTTCACATTACGAATCTCTTTTCCAGAGGATCTCCGAGATGAGGTTGAAGCAGCACTTTGGTGTTGGCAAACATTTGGCGGCGTAGGCGCACGGACTCGTCGTGGGTTTGGTGCTATTTCGCTCAAGTCCTTAATTGAAAACGGCGCAGACATCACACCTGAGAAATGGAAATTCCGCGACGTAACAAAAAGAATAAATGAACAGCTGCCAGCAATCATGGCTTCCGGGGAATGGGATTCGCGCGTACCCCACGTACCCAGAAACACAACTGGCGCACTGAAGGTCACGAGCTCGAAGTATTCTGGTGAACGCTCAACGGTTACGAATACGAAGAACAACGTCCTTAAATCGTGGTGGTACGTAATTGACAAGTTGCACCAATTTAGGCAATCACCGAGAAACGAAAAAACATTTGCAGGACGGAGTGATTGGCCCGAGGCCGATGAGATAAGACGACATCACACAAACCTAACGGGTAGGAATACGCTTCGGAAGCCTGTACATAAAGTCCAAAAATTTCCTCGCGCTCAGTTTGGCTTGCCAATAGTTTTCAAATTCAAGGATGACGACAAAGGGGAACCCCCAAAGGCAACGTTGCAGGGCACGGGCGGCCAGCGTTTAGGTAGCCCGTTAATTCTTCGACCCATCCTATGTGCAGATGGAGCTGTGAGTTTGGCAATGATACTGGAGTCGCCACGTTTTCCCGAAGGTGGGGTCGAACTCGAAGGCTATGGATCTGTAAATCCTGAATTGTCCGTTGGACAAGAAAAAGAAATCCGTCCCCTTAGTGGAAAATCTGCCAAGGCGGATGTCCTCCGGGCTTTTTTAGAATCGTTGTAGGAGAAATAAGAAGAAATGAGCGCACGATTACTCTTCACTCACGCGATTTCGCCACTACATGCAGGCACTGGCCAAGGTGTTGGCGCGATCGACCTGCCTATAGCCCGGGAGAAGGCTACTGGTATTCCCTATTTGCCGGGTTCTTCTGTCAAAGGCACTCTGCGCGACTTGTGCAAAGAGAGTAAGGATAAGAAGGAAGCAGTTTATGGACCGGAGACCACGAATGCTGACGAGTTTGCCGGAGCTGCACAGTTTGCCGACCAAAGACTGTTGATGCTGCCTATCCGTAGTCTTTCCGGAACTTTCGCTTGGGTAACATCTCCCTATCTGCTGAAACGTTTCCTGCGTGATGCTAAAGACTCAAATGCAGGAGTTGCAACCGCGAAGATCGCGCAACTTTCTGTCTCTTCGGTTGATGACAAAAAAGCCGTTGTCGTTAAAGCAAGCAGTGGATCGCCAGAATGTGCGCTTAAGTTGAAGGTGGAGAACGTCAACAAGGTCGTCCTTGAGGATTTGGATTTGGAGACAACAGAAGAAGACTGGGCGACGAATTGGGCGCAATTCATCGGCCCCGCCGTTTTCGATGAATCTGAATGGCAGACGATGTTCAGCCAGCGTTTCTGCGTTGTTTCAGATAACGTTTTGAGTTTTCTTCTCGACACCGCCACGGAGATAACAGCTCGAATCAAACTCCGTGATGATGGTCTCAAGACCGTGCAGAAAGGCGGCCTTTGGTACGAAGAAGCTCTGCCCACTGAAACCATCCTTTATGGCTTTGTATTAGCAACGCCCACTGCTCACCACAAAAAGCAGAACGTGGATGAATCCGAAATCTTCAGAGTTATCGAAGATTCTATTCAACCCATGGTACAACTCGGCGGCAAAGCCACTGTTGGTCGAGGGCTCTGCAGATTACAGCTGGAAGGAGCGGCGTAATATGCGGACTAGAGACCAACGATACGGAGCGGACATTTACAAACAGATTCGCGACGAAGTTGCGGGCAAGGGTGATCCATACCGGAACGCTTATGGATCGATGGCTCACAAGCTTCCTATTCTAGTGCGTTCTGCCGGGCTCGCGCAGGCGCTCGCTTTCGTGGAAGCCCGAGGCAAAGAAGAACATAAAGCGCTACTGCATCACTTGGCGAAGGTGGTTTTGAAGAATGATATGGCCAACGGCGCAAGCTTGGCATTGAAGAGCCGCAATACAACGGATCTAAGTGAGTACGTCTATCTCACTAAAAATGTCATGACAGCCTTAACTTGGTACAAGCGATTCGCGCAATCGGTGCTCGATGTCGATCCCAGCGAAGCTGCTTCTGAAGAGGTTGAAGACTAATGCCGACACGTCGCCAATCGTTGCGAAACATAAAACTTAATGATTGCAATGCACCACACTCGGGTCTGTGGTTGGATAAGTTTATCGTTGAGCAGGCTAGGTCGAACAAAGAAGCGCGCAAGACTCTGGTTTCGGAAGTATCCGGCATTCGTGTTCCCCAGCTCTATGGACAGGTCTATGAGCGCTGGCTCCGACTCTTGAGTTCGTTCAAGTCTTCGGGTTATGCAGTCGTGCGCAGTGAAGCCACCGTTTCCGGTCGAATGCTTTTAGGAACGGGAAACGAAAGCGTACTTGAGACTGCGATGACCCTCCATCGAACATATGGCGTACCTTATATTCCCGGAAGTGCCCTCAAAGGTCTAGCAGCCAACTTTGCGCAGCAGTACTGTGGTGCAGATTGGAAGAAAACTAGTAGGAACTACAAGATCGTGTTTGGAAACACAGCGGAATCCGGTTGCATCATCTTCTTTGACGCACTGCTAATTGCTCTGGTAGGAGAAACACCGTTGCGCCGCGATGTACTTACGCCGCATCACGGCGACTACTATTCCGGAAAGGTTGATAATGCTACTGGCAATCTCCTTCCGCCTGCGGATTGGGATGATCCGAAGCCGGTCCATTTTCTCTCAGCAACTGGAAGTTACTTGATTGCGCTGGCGGCCTCCACAGGAGGAGAGGATTGGTTGAAAGCTGTAATGGAGATTTTGAAGAACGCTCTCAACGAACTCGGCATCGGCGCAAAGACTTCCAGCGGCTATGGACGGATGAGCTTGAATGTAAATTCTAATGAGGTGACGAACGATGGGTCTATCTGACGACGATCCGCAACCCACGAGCATCAGTCTTCGCGACGCGTACGCAAAAATTCGCGTCTGGTATCGAGCGAACAAATCCAGATGCCGCGTGCAGGATGGCGATTATGTTCAGCGAAGCTTTGCTCTCATCGACAAGCTTCCGGGATCAGAGGCTCTCTCCGAACTCGAGTTGCGCGCAGTATTGGGAGAAGTCATCTACGGAAACCTGGAGTGGGGCTATCACGAGTCTGACGGTAAGTTCAAAATCGCGGCGTACGCACACGCTGCACTGAAACAGGCTGGACATCAATTCTCACTCGACGAGCATGAGAAACAAGCACTGGACAATTCCCAACTCTGGCCCTATCTGTCGATCAATCGGAACATTTAGACCCGTGATAATTACTTGTCTGGTGGATTTGAAATGTTTTAATGGTTCTCCAACATCTCGATCCATCCGGCCGTTTTGGCCCATCTCAGATTTCGGCTGAGTAGCAATGGGCATAGCGCGCATTCTTCGTCGCATGGGCCTGCCGGGTTGGACCTTACTCGGCGTTGCGGTATCGGCCACCGTGATCTCTTATGGCGGCAAGCTGCTGGAACACATCCTTGAAAGTCCTTTTCAAGGCTTCAGCTCCGGCGCCAGAGGGATTCTGATCAGTCTCGCCCTGATCGCTTTGGCACTGTCCCCCGTGATGTTGGCCTGGCTTTGGCAAAGAAGCCGCTTCATCGGTAGTGCAAGCATCCGCGAAGGGGAACCGCCCGAGCGCAAACGTGGTCTGATCCTGCTCGTCAGTCGACCTGAAAGCGCAATGCACGCCGTCGAGTTTCACTTTCAAGATGGATCTGGACCACTGGAAACCGTTTGGCTTATACCGTCAAACGGGCAGGAGGCCGACAGATATGGCGGTGCCACTTGGGAAGTAGCCGAAGCAATACGGGAGCACATAAAGGAGTTGAGCAACAACAGGTTGCGTGTCGAGATACACGAAACCGGTGTGTCGCCGGGAGACGCGCAGGACACTTTCGATTACGTCAACAGAATCTTCCGCCGCAGAACTTATAACTCAAGCGAAATCATTGCGGATTTTACAGGTGGGACTAAGCCGATGACTGTCGGAATGGTGATGGCCTGCCTACCGCGCGATCGTGAACTACAGTACGTTCCGTATAACAAAACAACCGGTCAGATGGACGGTCCGTATTTATTTGATTACGAGCATAGTGTTTTTGATCTCGTAGGTTAATTGGTTCCGAAGTTAATTTGTGTGAATACAACCCTCATTGTTATCGAATCATGGTCCTGACCTGTGCGGCTGTATGGTCGTGGTTCCTGATTACGGAGACTCTTCATGAGCGTGTGGCTCGCGGCTTCGCGTTTAACAGAACCAGATCCATAGATGAAATCTGAAGCACTGAATTCGGGTATTACGATGGTTTGCCTGGTGGGAGAGCAGCCGGTCGCTAACTTGTTGCCGGTGCGACATTGCCTGCCGGCGCGCGTCATACTTGTGTATTCCGAACGAACAAAGCAAGTCAGTCAGAATCTCCAGCAACTAATCGCCAAAGCAGCCGAAGTTTCGTCTCACAAATTAGATGTTTACAATTTGAACAGCGTAAAGACGCGACTGGGAGAGATCGTTAGCAATGATGAACCACTACTATTTAACATCACAGGCGGCACCAAAACTATGGCCTTGGCAGCGTTCATGCTGGCGAAGCAGTATCAACGGCCGTTTTGTTACTTGCAGAGCGAAGGCGGCAAAAGCCTGCTCGCTTCTTACGACTTTAATTGCGAAGAAATCCACCTGATTGAAGAAACGGAGATCGCGGAGACGCTGACTATTGACGATTACTTGAGAGTGCACGGCATGACTTATTGCCTGACGAGAGAGATCGAAGCTCTCGAACAACAAGTCTTTGATTGTTTGAAACCACATGTTTCAGAGGTTCTGGTTGGTGTCGGCTGCGGCACCCTGGAACTTGATCTCGTGATCCGGTGCGGTAATCAGGTCGGGATAGCGGAGGTTAAGACAGGCAGAGCGGCCCAAAGAAAAACCGGCATAGATCAGTTGAGCACCGCAACGCAGCGTGAATTCTTAGGCACCTATACGACCCGTTTTTTGATCGTTGATCGGGAACTGCCGCCAAACAATCGCGAGTTGGCGTTGGCTCACAACATAAACGTGATCGAGCTCGTGGAAGACAGGTCAAATGGACTCAGCGAGGGCGATTGTGAAAAACTGATTCTCGGAGTTCGTAAAGGACTGGGTTGCAACTAAAAACATGTTAGACGGAGCTATCAGAGAACTGAATTCAGCAGTTTTTGATATTTCACTGAACAATTCGCAGCTCTATGCCGGATGCGAAATTCAGGAAGTGGCAGGGCGGTTGGCGTTAATGACTCCAACGAGGGATGCCTTACAGATCATTGGCCGCAACGCCAAAGCTATCGTCGACGGTTTAGTGGCCGGGGGCGTCGAAGAAATAGTCCTGTCAGGAGCAATGGCCATCTGGGCGTACCTCGTCGTCTTTCACATCGCCGTACATCGCTTTCGGCGCGTGTATTACGACGATGGCAAGGCGAACGGGAAGTTGCTCATCGCGGCGCACTAAGTAAGGGTCCGGATAGTTATATAATTGCAGGCGATGACAATCCAATCTACATCAGTCGATTCTCAATTAGATCAGGCAGACGAATTCTTTATGGGAACTGGTCCAATTCACAAGACCATGAGGTCACTCGCACGCAGACTCTCCGAAGAAGGGATTGACTATGCGGTTGCGGGCGGCATGGCGCTCCTGCTACACGGTTATCGCCGGGAGACCGTTGATGTGGATTTTTTGCTAACCGCCGACGGGCGAAATGCCCTGGAAGACAAACTTGTCGGACTGGGCTATATGCAGCGGTTCCCAGGCGCAAGAAATCGGTTTCGCGATACCGCAACCAATGTTGAAATTGACTTGATCATTTCGGGAGAGTATCCCGGGGACGGAAAACCCAAGCCCGTCGCATTTCCGAATCCCAACCAGGTTTATGTGGAGATGGATGGGATTCGGGTTCTGACTCTGGAAAAGTTGATCGAATTGAAACTTGCTTCCGGCATGACAGCGCCGCATCGTTTGCGCGACCTTGCTGATGTACAGGAACTTATTAAGTTGAAGCAGCTCGATTCTGAATTTGGCAGACAACTCGATCCTTACGTACAGCCTAAATACCTTGAGTTGTGGAATGCAGTCGCGGATGCAGGCGAACATAGACAGTGAACGCCACGTGCAACTCAAACGTTAGTCAATGAACACCAAGTCAAAACGCAACCTCCTCCTGTGCGTTGCCGGCGGCACACCTGCAATTATCACTGAGACGCTTTGGGCCCTGAGCCAGAAACACGGCGTCCGGATTGATGAGATTCGTGTTATCACCACAAAAGAAGGACGCGACAAGATCCTCACAGGCAAAATAGGCGATCGCGGTGCCGCGGATGAATCATTGTTAGACCCAAATCACGGACAGTTCTATAAATTTCAAAAAGATTACCCTGCAAACGGATCGATTAGGTTCGATGCCAATTCGCTCTATATTCTGAACGCCAAACAAACTGGCGTCCCGAGTCCGCGCGACGATGACGGCGAACGTCTTTCAGACATTCTCACCGACGACGATAACGAGAAAGCCGCAAATCAGATTTGTGAAATCGTGCGTGAACTCGCGGCGAACGAGAACATCTGCATTCATGCGACGATTGCCGGCGGCAGAAAGACGATGGGCCTTTTCTTGATGGCGGCTATGCAGTTGTTCGGCCGCAGCAGTGATCACATTTCGCACGTTCTGGTAAGCAAAGACGTCGAATTCGCAGCGCCTAAGTTTTTCTACAAAACACCAGTTCCCGAGCCCATTCTGAATGCCGCCGGCAAACCCAAAACAAAGCCGGACGGAACTGATTTGACCACGGAAGACGTCGCCATCTATCTCGCGACTATTCCCGTTGTTTGGCTGCGTGGGATTGGTGCAAAGCTGCTGGACAACCCGGTGGCAAGCTATGCGCAGCTTGTTTCGGAGGCGCAGAACGAATTGAAGTTCCTCGAGGGCCGCGAATGAACTGGTGGTAAATGCTAAAGAACGAAAGATCAGAATTTTCAACCGCGAAGCCAAACTCTCATTACGACAGATGTTCGTCTACGCAATGTTTGCATACTTCAGAAAAAACAACATTGGTGAAAACGGTTTCGCAGGCCTGGATGGAATCACGACTGGCGACCTGGAAAGGGTCTGCCGATTATTCGTTGACGCCGACGAGGATGACAGCGCAATTGACCTCTTCTGTGAACGCCTCAAGCGTTCGAAGTTTATCTACAATTTCGATCCTGCAATTGTGCGCGACGACCTGCTTGAGTTCAGGCGAAAGAATTATCTAAAACTCGGGTTGAAGTCTCCGCGCGATGCTGTTGTCACTCGCGAAGAGGCCGGCAAGAAAGTCGTCAAGTCTTACCGCGAGACGCTGGATCGAATCAGCGAAAACCTGGTTGCCGCTAAAATAGACCTTAGGTATGACATCCGTCGAAAAGGTGACAAGGGAGGATACATCTTCGGCCTTGAGATCGAACCCCGGAAGATAGTGTTTGAATAACCTGAAAACTGTCCGGCAAGAAAGGCTGCTCATTTTCTTTGGGCAGCCTTTTTCATTTCGGCAAGCTTGTTGACAAATTTGCAGGCCATCGAATTGGCGGATTCTCCTCTTACTCTCGCCCGAAACCTGTCGCAAAAGCCTTTACCAGACTTAAAGGAGGATCCGATGAACAGCCCAAAACTTCGCATCACCGCCCACGCGTTCCGCCGCCTGGCGCAGCGCAACATCACCGTCAGCGACCTGCTGAAGGCCGTCGCGCTCGGCCGCAAGATCCACCGCTCACACGCGCTCTACTACTTCGTCGGCGGTCGTGATTTGCCGAAAGCACAGACGAGCGAGCTTGAGCACTTGATCGGACTCACGGTCGTGACGAGCGGCAACTACGTGCTGACCGCATTTCGGAACAAGACCGCAATCGCCAAGATCAAGCGACGCGGCAAGAGGT
>DATEUF010000142.1:0-3976 GCA_035283325.1 Pyrinomonadaceae bacterium
TACCAGCACTTCTTCGCCCGCTTTGACTTGCTTCAAGTACGCGTTGAGCGAGGCCTTAAGTTTTGAAACTGATGCGGTCTTCACGCCATTATCCTCCTGATTGCCGTTTGCCAGCCACTATCGGCAATTGACGATAATCTGTCAAATATCCAAGTTGCGTAGTATGATCTCTACGCGCATGCTCAGTTTGAGAAACGACCGGCTCAAGCTCAGGAAGGATATTCCGTTGGGTCAGTTGGTGGATCGGAGCCTGGTGAAGGAAATCAAGTGAGATTGGCTTGCGACTTGGCTACACTCACCGAGTCGCCATTTAATTGTTTGTAAGCGTTTGGAAATTTAAGCAAATTGCTACTTTCTACGCAGCTTAAACAGTCGTGTTATGCGGACCAGTATATTACGTTAGAAGTCAAAAGCATGAGTCATGGCAACGGAACGATTCATACGTTGGCAGAGATACACAATCGAGCAGCTGACTTTTGCGCTGAATCTTTTTGTTGGGCTATCTGGCGCTTCACTTGCCTTCGGTATCTCGCTGTTGCGAGAAGAAGCGTTCTTGCTTTCCGGTTGCTCCCGGTGGGTCTTTTCTGTTGGCCTTGTCGCTTTGGCTGTGTCAGTTCTTGTTGGTTGTGCTGCTGTCGTCTCCCGTCTCCTCGATTTCAGGTTCACGGCAAAAGCCATCCGAAACGATGAAAATCAAGATGCCGAGGATGAGGCTGGTGTATACCGTTATCGAACAAAAATACTAGGCGTGCTTACGTGGAGACTGTTCTGGTTCGAGGTGTTTAGCTTTTTTGTCGGTGTCATTGGGCTCATTGTGGGGATCTATTCGAAGTATGGGCATAAGTTATGGTAATTCGGCTTTAAAGCGACAATCTTGGATCGGGGAACCATTTGGTATCCTCAATTTGGACACTTTGTTTGTTGCAAGGGACTTTTTCTACAGCTTCGTTAGGCGACGTTCATTGACGTGAGATCGCGAATGGCTGATATCACACCTCTGTTCGAGCTTCTCGAAAATGCCCAGCTCATAAGCGCTTCTCGAATTGACGAGCGACGCGTGCTGCGTTTGTCCGCGGGTCAACTCAGCGATATCGGAGCAGAAGCGGCCATTGTCACCCGAGCCGAGGCTCTTACGTGCGAAACAGGTAGCATGACGCACTCCGCTACGCTATCGATGGGAGGCGGTACTCAACCCTGCGCCAACCTCAGATGTCGCATTCGCCATGTGGACCAACTCGTCCAGTTCGCTGCCTTTTATAGCGACAAGGTCTACATCCACAACTTCCTCAGCAATCACGAGCACCAGCCGGATTCTGGGTACATCCCTTCAGTTGAGGAGCGTCGCTATACCCTGCTCGATGATCTCTATGTCCTCTCGCGTCTACGGCCGTTGATCGAAGCGGGCCTAATCGTGCCGGTGACTAGTACCGATGAAGTTTGTCCCCAATGCATCGCCTTGGAAGCTTTCGGAGCCGAGGCGGACAAGAGATTTCTCAGAGAGCAAAGGCATCTGGCCAAGCGCTTTTTGGAGGAGATGACGATCTTCCTCGAGTACCGCGACGGAGAGTGGTCGCTCGACTGTCAGGCGCCTGAGGAACTCCTCGAGCATGGCGGTGCCTATATGGCCTATGACGCTCCACCGGAGCCCCTTGACCAAATGCCACGAATCGTCCGCCGTGCACGCGATGGCGAGGCCGTGCGGTTGTCGCGGGACATGAGGCTCAGATTGAAACATCACGAAGACTTAGCTGTCGAAATTATCGGAAGCGTTGTTTTCGAGATGGCGGTGTCAAAGATTCTTCGTACTTCTTATGTCAGTGAAACGGAGCTTCCGATTAAAATTCTCTCAGCGGTTTCCGGTGATCGTGACCTCGCGCGGCGCAACAGTCTAGTACAGAAGTATCTGACTTCGATTGTGCCATTCATAGGTGACGCCTCGCCGGCGACGGTTGTTCAACTGCGACGACGCGAGGAAGAATCATTTCTTACTTACCGGCAGGCACTCAATAAAGCGATTGATGACGTGCGGGCTGGGCGCGCGAACTTGAAAGAGAGTGATGCTCGCGCCATCTACTCCGATGTGATAGCCCCAGGCCTTGCTCGGCTGGACCGGGCGGTTCGGACCGCGAGACGCGACCTTCTGAAGGATCTCGGACGGTCAGTTAGCGCCTGGACCGGAGCCATCACCTTCGGTATGTACACGGGACTGTTGCCAGACCAGTTGCTGGGAGTGGCGAAGGCGCTAGGATTGACAAAGATTCTGGCGGATTTCGGCCAGGCGGCAGCAAAGCTCATGTCACCAGAGGACGCTATCAAGAAGGAAGACCTCTACTTTCTTTGGCGTGTTCGCCAGATGGGCGACCGGCGACGTCGGTTGCGCTCGGCAGGCAAAGGCGTCGCCTAACTACACGGGCTGCAGCGGACCGTAAGGCTCGCGCTGCTCGCTCCGGCCACTGAGCACGACAGTTATCCATGTCGGCGTTTTTCCGAAAGGAGGCTCTATGCTTAAAGGTTCATGTCTCTGCGGTGGTATTCGGTACGAAATCGACGCAGAGCTCAAGGCAGTAAGCAACTGCCATTGTGGCCAGTGTCGGAAGGCGTCGGGCGCCGCGTTCGGCACCGGAGCGACGATTCCGACGGCTTCGTTTAAATTCCTCGCGGGGGAGGAATTATTGAAGGAATGGGAATCTTCGCCAGGCAAACGGCGCTGTTTTTGCGGGCGATGCGGCTCACCGATCTTGAAGCGCAATGACGCGCGTCCGGAAACTCTCCGCCTCCGTCTAGGAACTCTGGATACCGACCCCGGCGTTAAGCCTTCTAAACACATCTATGTCGGCTCCAAGGCGCCCTGGGTGGAAATCAATGATGGCCTGCCGCAATCGGATTAGCGAAGCACAAAATAATTCTCAGTTGCCAGTCGCCAGAGTTCGCTCCACGAATTACCTTGGCGTCACCACTGTTCCGACCGTGAAACTTCCTCGCTCTTTCTACGAACAATCGACCCTCGACGTCGCCCGGCAGTTGCTCGGCAAATATCTCATACGCAAGCATCGAGACGGGATCACGGTGGGCCGGATCGTCGAGACGGAAGCTTACGTCGGACCCGAAGATAGAGCCTGCCACGCGTCACGCGGTCGGACGGCACGCACGAAGATTATGTTCGGTCCCGCTGGCTATGCGTACGTTTACTTGGTCTACGGTTTTCATCACATGCTCAATATCGTGACGGAGGCAGTCGATTTTCCAGCGGCCGTGCTAATCCGCGCGGTAGAGCCGGTTCAGGGCGTTGAACTGATGCGGACCCGGCGACAGACGGAGCAGCAGCAGAATCTCGCCAGTGGACCGGGAAAGCTCTGCCAGGCCTTTGCGATCGATCGGAAGCTCAACGGCGACGACCTCTGCGGCAAAGTCCTTTATTTGGAAGACCGTGGCGAACCGGTGTCGCAGGTTGTCACGACACCCCGGATAGGCGTAGATTATGCGGGACCGTGGAAGGATAAGCCCTGGCGGTTTTTGATCAAGGATAGCGAGTTTGTTTCTAAACCGTGATGCGAATCGACGATCTGAAAATGCCCATCTGTTACAGATTTTATTTTGCGCTCATGATTCGGCGAAAGTTTGATGAGTTCATTTGAGGGTAAGGCGAATGTACTGCCCAAAGTGCAAAGGTGAGTATCGGGAAGGTTTTACGCAGTGCGCCGACTGCCAAATACCGCTAGTCGACGAGCTGCCACAGTCTGAATCGGACGATACACCCATCGATCTCGTCGAAGTCTTGAGTACTGCCGACCCGGGCCTGATCGCGCTTGTTAAATCAGTTTTGGAAGCGGAAGATATTCCTTACCTCGCTCACGGCGAACATTTCAGCAGGATGCACGCAACGATACCTGTCAGGTTTCTGGTCGCCAAAGAAGATGTTGAAGTGGCGCGTGAGGTGCTTAAAGACCTCTTGTAGCATTCTCATATTGACGAGGAG
>DATEUF010000143.1:0-3185 GCA_035283325.1 Pyrinomonadaceae bacterium
TGTCAGGCTTTGTTTAGTAGCGCCCTTTGACATCTTCAAGCAATCGCCCAAAGCGACGGTAGTCATCGGCGTCTCTGAAAACCGTCTGCTTTTGATTGCCCCGGCTGATGACGTGGTAAAGAGCCCCTGGGAAGTGGTCGCAGCCCGGCTTTGGCAGCTTTGTGGCAGCTTTGGGGTCAGGTCTAGCAATGAAGCAGGTCTAGTCCTAAAGCACCTCGTAATTATGCAGGCATATTCCCTCTGAATGTTCTCGTTGCCCGCACGATTCGATCCACCGTCGTAAAATGCATCCCAAAATACTTCCCGATCTGCTGATAACTGTATTCACCCGTCTCATAGGCAGCCACTTTGGCTCGACTTCGATCCCCGTACCGTGTCTCGATAAGCTTAAGGGTGGGCGCCGCACCGCGCCGTAGCGCCTTGGGAATATTCACGTCGTTTGCTTGCTCATCATCCAGCCTCGCCTGCATGCGCTCAACAAAGCGCTCATCCCCCAAGTAAATCTGCCGCTTCAACTCGCTCAATAGGTTTTGCTGTCCGGTACCTTGCTCCACAAATTCCTTGTAACGTCGCCTTGCAATCTCCCACTTCTGTCCAAACTGCGCCAGCAAGCGCTCCAACTTTAACCGCTCAGGAGCAATCACCGCTCCCGCCGTGGCATTGTAACTGCTCCAAGGCCAACTACCAGGCTCCTTTACGATTCCCGCCCGTACCGGATTAACTACGACGTTGCAACTCACTTCAGCCAATAGCTGTTCTTGTCAATCAAGGTAGCCTCATACCGGGCTTGAAATAAATGCCCCACTTTTCTGTGACGCCGGTTCCATGCCTGAGTGTACACGCCGTTGGGGTGGCGCATGCCCTTGGAGAGATTTACCTCTGATGTCTCAATCACCAGATAATCATGGTTTCCCATCAAACAATACGCGTAGCAGAGCCAACGGTAGCGCTCGACAACAGCACAGAGAATTCCTAGATGCGTCTGCCGATCCTCGTCGTCTTCGTAGATCGGCTGTTGGCCCGCCTCTGATACTCTTTGACCGTGCCGCGGCTGATATTTAAGCCGTGCGCCACTTGGCGAGCGCTTAACCCGCTGTGATACGTCAGACGTAGAACTTCTTTGATGTTGCGCATGGATAACCTCGTGTTGGCCATTCAATCCCTCCTTGTGATTAAAGGGACGGATTGTAACAGCCGGGTTATCCAGCGTCGCCTAGCTCAACCTAACCCCACAAAAGGGGAGTGGCCGGATTGCGCCGGATTGGGTGGCCGGTATGGTGCGGAAAACGCACTTGCCGATCGCCCCGTGAAGTTACGTGATACAACGCGCCGGGAAACTCGATTCTCAAAGGTTTGGCCACGGACAGTCTGTAACACAGCCTCGTGCTATCTTGCTAGACCCCAATCCCCGCCTGGTTCAGCCAGGCAGTAGCGGCCTCCTCACTGGTTTCGCCCAGAATCAACTTGCCGACATCCTCGATACAGGTAGGGCACATCAACCATCGGTCGCGTACCAAGAAGACATCAGCCAGAGGGATAGGCTCTCCGCAAAGGCCACAGACTTTAGATTCAATCTCCTTGGTGGCTTCGCCGATACCGGGTGGAATGGGGCCGCGTCTGCTCCTCACCCACCGCTCGATAGACCAGATAGGTGGGTTTAGTGCCAGTCTCGGCTTCGAACTAGGCTTCGGCTTGTCCAGTTGATTGCCGGTGGCAGCATCGGCCTCTTCTTCCAAGATGTCGTTGCATAAATCAATGCACTCGTCGCAAATATAAACGGTCGGTCCAGCAATGATTTTCCGAACCGCGTCCTGGCTTTTTCCGCAGAACGAGCAGATGATCTTGGCATCAGAGGCGGTTCGGTCGTTCTCAGCAGGCATCATCCCTCATGCGACCCAATTCAACTAGTGAATAAACTGACCTGTATATTGGGCCTTTGACTTCCAGTCATGGTGTCGTGATTCTCTGATAGCTCCAAGAGCTTGTCAATCTTTTTTAAGCGGCAGGCGTTCCGCCATACACGAGGCGGCGTACGACTAATATACCAGCCTAGCGAATGCGAAAGATGGGCGTCTATCGCGTCGCCTACTTCGCCACCTGATAGAGCACAATGGGGTCTTGTGGGTTGTGGGGTCAAGTCGCTGGATGAACTGGCCCTCTTCCCCTCCTCTCTACGACGGATTCCAGATGCCCGTGTATGGGGCGTCAGGGCGCAGTTCCCAGCTTGCGCCGTCGAAGGAAACTCGTTCGACGGAATTAAGATCGACGCCGTCAAGACAGCGGGCGTTGACCATGTAATTGGAGGGATTCGCTCGCGGACGATAGAAGGCAGCAACGCCGCAGTGGCGGCAGAAGTGGTGCAGCGCGCGCTTGGTGCCGAACTGATACGTTGCAAGGTCAGTTTCCCCTTGGATGAGGCGGAACCTATCCGGGGTGACCATGTGGTGGAGGTAGCCCTTGCGCCGACAGATCGAACAATTGCATTCACTCACGCGGGTAAGCTCGGTTCGAATTTCAAAACGGACGCGTCCGCAGTGGCATGAGCCCTGGTAGGTTTTCATCTCGCTACTGGTAGCCATGCTACTCTCCTTAGTGCCGTTTAGCGTCAATCCGCTGACCCGTTACGTAAGAAATGTTGCTCGATCGGTCAGACAAAAGACGCGTGTGCTCACCTTCCCAGTCGTTCCTCCTGCACGGCGAGCAGCGCTGCGATCTCGCGAAGGCCCGCCTTCTCCGCCATCTCTCGAGGCGTTTCGCAGTCGTCGATTCGTATCCGGAGGCGCGGGTCCGCGCCGGCTTGCAGGAGGATCTCGACGGCCCGTAGATTGTTTTCACTCACAGCCATGTGCAGTGGCGTGTAGTCGTTGATACCGCGTTGATAGGGATCGGACTTGAAAGCGAGCAGGAGTTTTAGGATCTCCAGCACGTCCGGCCGTCCAGGTGCTCCAGGTCGCGGCCGACTGCAAGACAATGCCGCGATCAAAGGTGGAAATCCGGCATGATCGGCAGGATTGGGGTCGGCGCCGATCTCCAGTAACGTGCGGATAAACCTCAATGATGCGCTATGTGACTTGACCATTTTCTGTAAAGCATAGATTCTCCGACGATGATTAAGCTTGATAACGTGATAAAATACGTGGTGACAGAAACACCCCCCTGGGGGGCATTTGTGTCCCATGCCAAAA
>DATEUF010000144.1:0-31362 GCA_035283325.1 Pyrinomonadaceae bacterium
GGGCCCACCCGGTTACCACTTGCAGGCAACGAAGGCAAACTTCCACTGCGGATGGTTATGTATTTATCCCCCACCGGCGCCGGCAACACTATCGGACCCGCAAACACTGCCCCAGCCGGTAATACTATCTCTTGCTCGGCAAGCCGGTTGTTGGCTGCGGCACGTTTGATGGCATTTTGAAGTTTTGCGGTGTTGCCAGATGCGTCGTGGTAGACACTGGAAGAAATATAAAAGGAAGGGTTACCGCGAGGATTTGTCATGTCAATGAAATTCTGCGTTGCATTACCATTGGTATTCAATGCAGTGGCTCCGGGAATCTCCGCCACTCTTATGGTAGCTGCCACCGGCACGCCAGCCATTCCCTTACTGTTTTTTGCACTGACTGTGATGGTGTAGGTACCGCCGCTTCGATAGGCATGACCGCAAGCGAGCAGATTGCAGGTGAAACCATCGCCGAAATCGATGAAAACGGACGGGGTCCCATCCGCTTGGGGTCTTCTGGGAATGCCAATTGACTTCCTGGCATCAATTAACACGACTTCGTCTACATAAGCGCTAGTCGGCGCAGTTAACGAAAGGGTTATTCCTGCCCGACTCTGACTTGTGACAGTTCTCGTCTCGGTGAATAACCTTGCGGGTGAATCATCCGCGTTTTCGGGGGATCGATACCGCAGCCAGTAATAAAGCAGTTTTGGATATTCCAAGGCGACTGTTTTCCATCCCGATGGTTGTAGCCACCAAATTGAGGGCCGTGGAGTTTGTTCACCAGGGTCGGCGGACTCAAGGCCAATCGTCACACCGCTGCCATCAAAAACTTGACGAAAAGTCCACAACGAACGTCGCGAGTGATAAGCCGAGGTCACGACAAGCAGGGATCTTAAACCATGGTCCAAAGCGTAATCTCTCGTTTCCAACGCTTCTTGAAACGTGTTACTGACAGGATGCTCCAGTACTTCTATCTTTTCCGGAGGCACCCCACTACGCCGAAGCTCCTCCAACTCCCACTCGTAGGTGTATAAATTTCGCTGGTGCGTCTCCGACCAACGGCTGCGCAGATTTTCATTGGTCACTAATATTCGGGCGGAGCGACCTTCTTGAAAAAGCTGTGCGGCCCGGCGAGTGCGCTCTTCCAGAGCGTTGGGATTTGCTAATATTACGATTGCATCGGCATGGCTTAGCTGTGACTCTGTAATGAGTGCTCGTGCGGCCGCCCAAGCAAAGAGCGGCCAAATGAGACAACCCACAGCCGCAATGCGCAAGATTCCTCTTCCCTTTCTGGTGGTTACGCCCGAGGATCTCATTGGCATTACTGTGGGCGGTGAATGAAGCACTCTGAAGGACCTTCTACCAGCAGATTCCACGATACAACCCGTCTGTTCTCCGGCCATCGAATAAACGGACCAAGTCAATCACTATGTGATTATCAAGCAACCGCCCGTCGATCTCGCGAAACTCTTCGGAATGATTTCCGATTATCAACACCTCAGCGTGTTGCACAACCTGAGTAAGGTCGTCGCGCATTAATTGAGAGATGTGAGGGATCTCGTGCTCGATGTATTCCTTGTTTGCACCTGTAAGCCGGGCCAGCGAAACATCGCGATCGTATATTGCGAGTTGAAAACCCTTACCGATCAATGCCTCAATCAACGTCACCATGGGCGACTCCCGCAAGTCGTCTGTGCCCGCTTTGAAGCTGAATCCCAGTATGCCGACGCGCTTCCGCTCCGTTGCGAGCACCATCTCTATGGCGCGGTCAATTTGGGAGCGATTGCTGGGCAGGATCGCTGACAGAAGTGGAATTTCGATGTCCAACTCCTTTGCCTTGTAAGTAATCGCACGCAGATCTTTTGGCAAACAGGATCCGCCAAAAGCGAAACCAGGTTTCAGATAGTATGGCGAAAGATTTAGCTTTGTGTCTCGACAAAACACCTCCATCACTTCGTGGCTATCAACATCCAAGGCCTTGCAAATGTTCCCAATTTCATTGGCGAAGCTAACCTTTAATGCGTGGAAACAGTTACACGCATATTTGACCATCTCGGCTGCCTTCACTCCAGTTACGAAAAGAGGAGCACTGATATTCGCGTACAACGGGCGCAGGAGTGCCCCGACGTTCGTATCATCTGCTCCGATAAGCGTAAACGGTGGGGCATAGAAATCCTTAAGCGATGAACCTTCGCGCAGGAATTCAGGGTTGATACAAACGTCGAAGTCGCTTCCGACCTGCTTACGTGAGTAGAGCTGTAACGCCGGAACAACAACGTTCTCTATAGTACCGGGCAACATTGTGCTTCTGACTACGATGATGTGACGGTCTAACTTGTGTGCAAGAGCGGCTCCAATCTCTTCGCAAACGCGCTTAACATAGGTCAGATCGAGAGAGCCATTTGACTTGCTCGGAGTGCCAACACACACCAGAGAGACCTCCGACTCGTTTATGGCCTCAAGGGTGTCACATGTGGCGCGAAGACGACCAGAAGCAACCATCTCTTCGATCAGCTTGCCAACGCCAGTCTCTACAATCGGGCTTTTGCCATCGTTGACAAAATTAACTTTGCTCGGATTGATGTCAACGCCGACAACCTCGTGGCCCTCCTTCGCAAAACATGCCGCCGAAACACAGCCGACGTACCCTAATCCAAAGACGCTTAATTTCATTTTTTGTTGCTCGTCACCCAGGCTCGATGGGCAATACTTCGTTTAAGCTACTGGCGAAAGAGCCAGAGTCGCTGATTAATAGCTTCAAGTGCCACTTCAATTTAGCCGAGTTTCGACCGTCCACCAAACCATTGCCGGATTTGAGACTGAAAGTCTGAAGCACCTTCAAGCAACAACCGGATGCGATTCTTCTGGAGGACGAACCAACCCTAGTAGAAAGCTAGTGCCCCATGTAGTGTGAATGACAAAGAAAATGATTGGAAGAAGAGGAAACAACTTCCAGTTTTGAGCGCGGTGGGCGATGCCCAAAGCAAACACGAGAGCAAGCAACGCATAGAGAGCAATTACAATTGTGAAAAACCAAATCGCAGCGGGCCATAAAAGGCTGACGGGGATCGCCGACAATAGAAGCAATACAAATGCCGGCGCCACCAGCTGTCGCATGCGGATCGAGCGCGGGTGGAGCTTGACCATTTGCGCTTTCCAACGACCATAACGGGAATACTGCGCTGCAATCTCCCGAAAACTCCCGCGAGCGAAATAGTCACTGTGAGCCATATTGTCCAGGAGAACTCGGCCTCCAATTTGTTTTACGCGGTAGTGGAAATCATAATCCTCGTTAGTCAAAAGGCTTTCATTGAAACCTCCCAGTTGCTGCCATAACGACTTCTTGAAGGCACCAAATGGAACCGTGTCAACAAACTGCGGCGACGCCTGCCGCAATCGATAACGCGCATCACCTATGCCAAAGGGATGCGCAACTGCCAAAGCGATCGCATGCGCCACCGACGAGTTATTCCCCGGCTGAATATGCCAAGGCATACCCACGACGGAAGCTTGTTCATCGGTAAGCAATTCAACACAACGCCGCACATAATTTTCCGAAGGAACGGAATGAGCGTCCATCCGCAAGACCAACTCGCCCTGTGCCTCTCGGATACCAAGATTGAGGGCAGCCGGTATGCTGCGAGTGGGATTATCAATTACTCGTATTAGCAGGCCGGCGTTCTGCGCCATGAAGTTGCTGATCACCCTACGTGTATCATCTGTGGAGTTTCCGTCCACAACTATTATTTCGTAATGCTTGTGCTCATATTGGTGGACGAGGTTTTCCAGGACCTGCCCAATAAACCGCTCTTCGTTAAAGCAGGGAATCACTATCGAAACAAAGCAGGTTGTCACCACGCCTTGACGACTTGGGGTAGACACGCTAGGTGTCTCGGTCTCTTTCGAATTGATCGATTCGATTGAAGAACCCATAAGCCCAGGCGGTCTCAACTCACGGGCTGCAAACTCTTTTTAGGGTGCAAGCCAGGAGCGGTTCTACCGCGTGTTGCTCCGCTACAGATCTCGGCGAAGGCTCCAGCTGCTTTGTACCAACCAAACTGTTCTCGCACTAGTTGAGCTCCCCGCGCAGCCAACTGGCGAGCGAAGGACTCATTTTTGAGAACGAACACCACAGCCTCAGCAAACTCGACGGGTGAATCGGCGAGAAGCAACTGACAACTATTATTAACCGGCAGCCCTTCGGCGCCTATTGTCGTCGAGATGACCGGTTTTTCCATGGCCATCGCTTCGTAGATTTTCAGGCGCGTGCCCCCGCCGATGCGAATCGGCACAATGTAGGCGGCAGCTCGCTCGATATATGGCCGCACATCGTCGACCCGACCCGTCACAATGATCGCGGAATCTCTTTCGCCCATAACCAACATTTCGGGGTACGGGTCTCGTCCAACGACCGTGAGTGTAACCTGCGGCAACTGTCTCTTGATCAGCGGTAGAATCTCTCCCACAAAAAACTTTATCGCATCGTCATTCGGCAGCCAATCCATTGAACCAGTAAAGACCAGATTGTAAGGCTCGGTATCCTCTTTGCCGGAAGGTTGGAAGTAGTTTGTGTCAACGCCGGTAGGGATAGCTGCTGCGTGGTCGATGCCGTATTCGACCCGCATGGTTTCGCAGTCTTCGCGGGAGACAGCAACTACACGATCAAATCGACGGCACATCTTTCCTTCGAAGGCCAGGGCTTTGCGCCACTGTCCGTAAAGATAGAGCTTTTTGAACGGGTCTCGTTGCACTTCGTAGTGACGTTTCCAGATCATTGCCTCAACATTGTGTTGAAACAGAATGGTTGGTAGCGCAAGGCTATTCGGCAAGTTAACACTCGGCTGCAGAAAGTCGCATACGACGACGTCGAAAGCGCCGGTTACGGCCAATCGTTCAATCTCGTTTCGCATACCCTGCGATCTGTACTTCATGATGAAATATGGAAGGGGTGATAGCAAGTTGCCCAAGAGTTGGAGGTAAAAGCCGGGTGTGAACTTTGCACGTGTATGATGAGGAACCGTAATTAGCTCGTGACAATACTCTTCCGCACGCTCGCCCGCGTCGCGACCCGAACTGCCGTCATCGAGCGCCAAGTAGGTTATGCGGTGCTCACGTTTGAGTTCCTTCAGCATGTGATAGGTGCGGATCCGTCCGCCCTTGTCGACTGGATGAAGCAACTCTGTTTTGAGCCAGAGTATGTGCAGCGCCCTGAACCTCTCTAATTCAATGCTGCCACCTCAGCATCTTCCATTGGTGGCTCACAAATCTCTTCGCCATCCATAAACTTCCTCAACCAGATCTCGACGTTGACCAGCGACCACAACCGTTCGGAATGATTTGCGCCGGCCATGTGCTCTTCAACCAGCCTGCTGACGCAACTTCGATCAAAGAGTCCACGAGCCCCAGTACGGCTGCCCAGAACGTATTCATCAATGACCCAGCGATACTGCCCGCGAAACCAAGCGCCTACGGGGACCGGAAAGCCCATCTTGCTTCGTTTTAGTATTGCCTCCGGCAGAATGCCCTCCATGTTCTTTCGCAGAATGTACTTCGTGTTGTAGCCGTGACGAAGTTTTAACCGGTCGGGAAGGCGCGCTGTAAACTCGACCAGCTCATGATCGAGAAAAGGTACCCGACTCTCCACAGACGCGGCCATGCTCATCTGATCTTGTTTCATTAGAAGTTCATGCAAGTAAGTTTTTTGGTCTGCATAGAGCATGCGATTGAGCAAGGAATCGGTGTCTGCGGTGTCAAAATAGCGACGCATTGTGTCGTAAGGATCGATAACTCCAGCGCGCTCCTTGCTCTCTGGTGTAAGAAGCTCTTGCTGCATGGCGCGCGTGAATACTGCAAAATTATCGAAGTAGAGGGTTTCTATGTCGGTAGGCAGACAGAGAAAAGTTCGCGTCAATTTATGCCGAATATTTGAGCTGACGGGCAGACCTTGAATCCGATGTCGAACTGCATCGCCCAGACCAGCGGGAACCATTCCATTGTAAACGCGGCCAAGCTTCAGATTGAAAAGCGTCTTGTAGTAACGCTCGTACCCAGCCAGCATCTCATCACTGCCCTCTCCGGTCAGCACGACCTTGACATGTTGGGAGGCCAAGCGTGAAACGAAGTAAAGTGCGACGCTCGAGGGATGTGCCAGCGGCTCATCTTCATGCCAGACGAGTTGCGGCAATGCCTTGAAAAATTCTTCCGGGCTCACCAGCACCTCGTGATGAGCCGTCTGGAATTTTCGCGCCACCATTCGCGCGTATTCAAGCTCATTCGCCTCACGCTCCTTGAATGCCACGGAAAAGGTCTTGATCGGATCACTGACCATCTCGCTCATCATGGCAGCGATTGCCGACGAGTCGATACCTCCAGATAGAAACATCCCAAGCGGGACATCGGCCATCAGGCGCAAGCGCACCGATGTACGAAACATCTCGCTCCACTGACCAATTAGTTTCCGGTCGCTCTGCCCTTCATCGCCAACAAGGGGAGCATAGCTAACATCCCAGTACTTCTGAATATCCATGTGGCCGTTCCGCCAAACGAGCAAGTGCCCTGGCAGAAGGCGCTTGACACCAGCGAACAGAGTTTCTTCAGCCGAAGTGCCGTGATTTGCAAGGTAGTCAGGCAAGGCGCGGTGGTTGATCTCAGGGCGTACAGCTCCCGCCGCCAGTAGGGCCTTGATTTCCGAAGCGAAGTATAGTGAACCCTCGTTTGTAAGGACGTAGTAAAGCGGCTTCACTCCGAGCCGGTCGCGAGCAATGAAAACCTCTCGCCTCCTTCGGTCCCAGATCGCGAACGCAAACATGCCGCGCAGATGCTCCACGCACTTTACTCCATACTCCTCGTACAGATGCAGAATGGTTTCCGTATCGCAGTGAGTGCTGTAAACGTGGCCCTTTTCTTCCAGTGACTTGCGGAAGTCGGCATGGTTATAGATCTCACCGTTGTAAGTAATGTAGAGAGAGCCGTCTTCATTGGTCATCGGCTGATGACCGGCGGCAACGTCTACGATGCTAAGGCGTCGGTGGCCGAAACCCACCAGACCGTCGACGAATATCCCTTCGTCATCCGGTCCACGGTGACGCAGTACATCGCGCATTTCCGCCAGGATTCTGACGTCCAACTGTCGCGATGAGCTAGTAGATAGAGCTATTCCATTAATCCCACACATTGGCTAATTCAGAAACTGCTTATATACCTAATGGGCGCAGAAGGTAAAAATCGCCAGAGAGGCGTGGCATCGCTTTCTCCTCGCAACTCGGCGTTTTGAGAGCGAGCACACAAGAACTTAATCGGGTCAAAAGATTTGACTATTTCTTGTCCGGCAAATGCCAGATTGCGTCCATCTATTAACACCAGCTCTTCAAGCGCCTTCGTGTCCTCAGAGAACCGAAACCACGCGAGGCGAAAATCCGACAGGACCGTAGCCGCCTGCACTGTTTCACCGCCTCCCAAAAGAACGACGTCACGCCAGGACTCATTCTCAATTTCAAAGGCAGAACCCCGGTCTGCTTTGAGTGCGACTATTCGAGTTCTCGGCTGCTGCGCTGCTCGAGGCAACAGAAAAGTAGTTAAATCACAACTAGCTTCAGCTCTACCTGTAAAGCTAAATACGGGTGCTTCAGCGCGTTGCCGATAGCAGCGGGAAACCCATCCAGTTTCCTGTGTCCAAGTGCCGCCAGGCCCGAATGCAAAAACCTCCAGTCCGGCTTCGTCCGCTGGCCGGTCACTCACGAATGCGATTCCGTGGTCGGTTTCCACCGTCGGCTTGGCCCCCGCTGCAAAGTGAAAATGGAGCCCATAAATATGTAGGCCACAGCTTTCAATACGATCCAGGATTATCCAATAATCATTCTTCAGAAAGAACACACTCCGCTTGTGTTCAGCAGGCGACGGAAGCCGGCTATAGCCATCATGGCTGCCTTCGAAAAAATCAAACCGCTCGCGACTGAGCCACTGAAGAGGACTGGCCAAAGCAACATACTTCCAGGAGAAGGGGCCGTTAGGAACCGACGAGGATTCACCGTCAAGAGTGAGAGTGTTATGTGAAGCGGTAGACCGA
This sequence comes from Pyrinomonadaceae bacterium, assembly GCA_035283325.1. Taxonomy (GTDB): domain Bacteria; phylum Acidobacteriota; class Blastocatellia; order Pyrinomonadales; family Pyrinomonadaceae; genus PSRF01. The sequence goes on from DATEUF010000144.1 coordinate 8,051, forward strand.
AAGTAGTCACGCATCTCGGTGGATCCAGTGTAAGTATAAGTTCCGGGGTCCACCAGAATCGTGCGTCCGCAAGCTGCAACTTCGTAGGCTAGCGCATCAGCGTGCGCGTGACCATATTGAAGCGCGCCGTGCGGCCCACAGTCTATCACCATATAATTGGAGTTTGGCCGCCAGCCGTCACGCATCACGAAGTATCCACTCTCTCGGAAAGCGCATGAGGTTGATGCGGGCGTACTTGTCTGAATCCGATTAAACTCTTCGATGCCCTCTTTCCCGAGCAGCCATAGGGTTTCCTCAGTCGCCTCTCGGGCAACGTACTTATAATCCGGGCGGCCGAAAAGTACCGCGCCGGTTGAGAGGATCGAACGAAAGTCGTCTAGTGGGCGTTCGTCAAGAATTATCAGTTTCCCGCCGTCATCATCGCCGAAGAGAGGCGTGGTACCATCAGGACGTGTAATGTACATGAGATGGTCGAGCAACGCGGTAAGCTTTTGCTCGAGTAATGCGTTGTAGTACATCTCACTGTTCATCCTTGAGAGGATTAAAAAGTGCATGTAAAAATCTGCTGTGTAGCGATGATAATAACTCGACTGCTCAAAATACACGCCGTCAGCTCTCACATGACGCTCGAGTTCGCCCATTAGAATTGACTCACCTTTCGCGCGCCAGCCGTTAGCTTCGCGAAACTCTGGCAACAAAAGACCCAAATAAAAGAGTCCGAGCGCCTCTCCGGTCAGATGGGTATTCGGACTGAAATAGGTCGACATGTACGTCTCCAGATGCTTACCGTGGACATACAGAAGCTTGAGCATCCGTAGGAAGAGAGGCGGCGTAAGATGCGGTGAGTCCCGAAAGAAATGTAGTGCCCAAAGCCAGGATATGGCCCGAAAGGCAACCTCCAGACTACTGGCCCAGTTCACACCAATCTTCGGCGGATTTCCCTCAGTCCAAGCGTGGACGTGTTCGGCGAAAGTTTGCGCATAAATCTCATCGCCTGTGTACCAATATGCCTTTCCAAGCGTAACAAAGTAAGTATGGCGGTTTAGCTCCCAAGTGATTTTCTTGTCTCCGGTTTGGGCTGCGTCGAGATAATCGATGAGGCTCCAGTGAACGAACGGCGCAGTGGTGCCGGAAAGCGGTTCAAGGTGCCAGTTGATAGGGTTCCCAAAATCCAAATCCTCAAGTCCGAGTAACTTAAATCGGCCGGCAACTATTTGGCGCGCCGCTTTTATTACTGATTCCCCTGCAGGTCCGAAACTGCACCGCAATTCCGCCTTGGTGCTGTTCGGATCCGTGAAAGCGGGAAAGAATCGTGGCGACGTACGACCGCGAAAGTGTTTCAATAGTGCTTCCGCCGATAGAAGGCGAGTTGTAAAACCGTTCAACTTATACCGAGCAAGGAACTTATTATCTTCAGGAAGCCTGCTCAAGGAAGACCAACCGTGCCTCTCAGCGAAGGCGCTCAACATCTGCCGGCAGCGAACGCGCAACTCCTCGACGCTTCGCCCGCGTGCCTTTCCCAGGCTGTGTACAAAGTTGATCACAATTCAATCCGCGAGCAAGTCATTTATTAGGCGGCTCGCGCCAGGGTTCGACAGTTCCGTCCTCGTGGACCCAGAGACAAACATCCTGAGTTCCGTTACAATCGCTCTTGAAATACTCAGGCTCGACCACTCTTGCTCGCAACATCTCATTGTTGTTCACCCACTGTACTGCGACTTCGACACCTGGATCGGCAATAGTGTCGATCCCGCGCCATCCGTAGATCCCGTAACGCCGGGATCTGGGCTCTCCTGGAACGGGTGACAACCAAATGGACCAAGCTCCTGCCTTCCATTTCTCATTCTGCAGGGCGGGTAGTATTCGGGTGACAGTCTCGCCACACCGAACCACTCGATTATTCCTGACCCAAGTTCCTAAACTAAATGAGAGAGCAAGGACTCCGATAACTGTAATGTAAATTAGGCGGCCTTTTGTGCTTCCCGACACAATCAAGGCCTGCAGCGTTGCGGCAAAAAGGAGGGCGGCAAACGCGACGGCCATGTATACATATGTCTCCGAGGGTTTTGGGGTTAATAGGACAAAAGGCAACAGTGTGAAGAATACTGCCAACAACAGAAAAACCAGATCTGCCCATTGAGCTTCCCGCAATCTATTGACGATTGGCCTCACCAAAAATATCAGTGCAACAAGAACAACGAAAAGCCCTACCATCAAGAAAACTCTTATTTCGCTACTAATCGAATCCATTCGAAGTTCGGACGGAAGCGGCGCTCCAAACCACTCGCTCGCCATAATTGAATCAATTGGTGAGATCAACGCTCCGAAATACATAAGGCCGGCTTTAAGCATAGTGTTGACGTTTGGTATAGCACGCTGGGCGCCCATTGATACAAAAAGTAAGCGCAGTCCAAAATATGAACCCGTGAGCAAGATTGTTCCTAGGGTCATCACCACCAAGAAGCGCGAATTGATAAGCCGTTGCCTCCAAAAGACAAAATGGATGAGTAGGTACGCAAACATCAAGGGAAACACACTAATAGAAGCTTCATAGTTCAACGTTCCTAACCACCCGGAGACGAGAGCGAAGCTAAGCCAGATCAAGCTACCTCGCTTTCTCCTAACCGAAAAAAGAAAACAAAAAAAGGAAAACAAGAATGCCGTATGGGCTAGTGTTATTGTGAAACTAGCAGCCACCACTGGCTGATTGACAAGTGGATGCGCGCCAAAAAGGAGTGCGGCTACAGCAGATGTAAGACGATTAGAGAAGAGCATTAAACCTATGGCATAGACAAGACCGACGTTTATCAGATGAGCCATGAGATTCCTGACTCGAAAGAGGGGCGGATCTCCGCCACTCAGCTTGTATGTAAGGAAGTTTATCCCGTGGCTGAAAGGGCGATATTTGTAGGTGCCAAGATGTGTTCCCGTCAGGATTCTTTGGGGCTGTCTCGTCTCTTCAAATGCCGCGCGATGGATTTCAATGAAATCGTCGTAACCGCAAAAGTACGTGCGTGTAACACCACCATACAATACAGCTACAAAAACGGATATCGCCAAAATGATCGCTAGATCTTTCAACATAGGAAAGCGCTCGCCCTTCGCTTTGAGGAGTCAATTCAACTCCGAGAGACAATATAACACCACCAAAACGCCCCGAAACGATCGTCATAATCCTGAGGTTATTCTTATCTTGACCCTAAATGCCGAGTTGCTACTCCCACACAATTTCGAGTATCCAGCCTCAGCACAATTGGAAAGGAGCGTCTAATCGCTGTTTCTTAAGCAAATGTCCTCCCGGATGGAGCGCATGACGGCTGGGACCGGAGTCCCGAAAATGTTCTGCCTACTCACACGACTTTTGCTATATTTTGGGATCAAAGCTCACAAAGTACGTATGCGAAAAGAGTCAAACCTAATATGATCCACGAAATCTCGGCGAGTCGGCAACCCAAAGTCTCCTTGGTTTTCCCAGTTTACAACGAGCGAGAAAACCTCGACGCCCTGGTCTCAAGAGTACATCCCGTGCTTGAATCCGCCTGTCACGGCTCCTTCGAAGTGATCTTTGTTGACGACGGCAGCCGCGATGGCTCAAGCGAATGGCTCGATGATATCAACGCTCGAGACACTCGCTACAAAACAATTCACTTCTCCCGCAACTTTGGACATCAAGCCGCTCTGCAGGCCGGGCTGGATGCTGCTCGTGGAAGTGGAGTGGTGCTCATGGACGCGGACCTGCAGGATCCCCCAGAGTTGCTCTCCACTTTCATTGAAAAGTGGTTGGAGGGCTACGACGTTGTGTACGCCGTGAGGAAAAAGAGGAAAGAACCTGCATGGAAGCGCTTTGCTTACCTAACCTTTTATCGCACCATGAGCTTGATTGCGGAAATAGATACACCCCTCGACGCTGGGGATTTTTGCCTAATGGATCGTCGAGTGGTTGATACACTTGTTGGGTTGCGTGAGCGCAACCGCTTCCTGCGAGGTCTTAGGAGTTGGGTCGGCTTCAAACAGATCGGAATAGAGTATGATCGTTATGCAAGAAATGCCGGTGAGCCGAAATACACGCTTCGCAAACTTATCGCACTTGCGCTTTCAGGTTACATCGGATTTTCGTCTATGCCGCTTAGGCTTGCTGCGTGGCTTGGCGTCACGTCGGCTACAGCAGGTTTTTTCCTCGCAATCTGGGTAGTCCTAAGCAAGCTCATTGTGCCGCACGTTCCCCAAGGTTGGGCATCGATAATTGCGGCCGTGCTTCTTGCCAGCGGCGTCCAATTGATTATTTTGGGGATCATCGGCGAGTATCTAGGGCGGGTTTACAACGAGGTGCGGCAACGTCCGTTGTACGTGGTTAGCTCCACGGCCGGGTTAATCAAGGAACAAAAAGATGAAAAGCTGAGGGAGGCGTTCTGAGAGTTGCCGCAGGCTTATACCGTATCGATAAGAAATGCCATTCTACTAGCCTCTAGACTCGCCGACCCAGGAACCATTGATTTCGCCCGCGTGCGACCAAGCAGACTCTGTGAGATGCTGGAGTGGCGAGGGCGTAACCTATGAGTATCTGCCCTGCTTATTAATATAGTCTTGAGCTCGGCGAAGATGGTAAGAAATAAATGCGTTGTGTTGCCCCGTGGTGAGATGCGAAGGACTAAGAAGTGACCGAAGAAACACGATTCAATATTGAGTCCCACAGGTTTGATCATGTTGAAATGATCTCAACTGGTCAAGAACGCTTGTTTGCCGGCGAATGGTATGCATTCGCTACCGAATCGCACTTTTGGTTCGAATGGCGCCTACGGGTCCTGCTGAAATCATTGGAGCGTTTGGGCGTCTCGCTAGAAAAGCAATTGAATGTCCTTGAGGTTGGCTGCGGCACGGGTACACTACGAGCCCAATTGGAATCGGCTACCAACTGGATTGTGAACGCGACAGACCTTGATATGAGTGCGCTGTCACAAATCAAACCCGCACGGGGCAAAACTATGTATTACGACATTTGCGAGGAACGCTCGCAATATTTGGAGGCCTACGATGTCGTAATCCTGTTCGATGTTCTTGAGCATATCCAAGATACCCAGCCATTTTTGACTTCACTGCTACGACATCTCAAGCCGGAAGGGTTACTATTAATCAACGTGCCTGCTTTGCAAATTCTTTACAGCAATTACGATGAAATCGTCGGGCATGTGCGCCGGTATGACAAAAAGACCCTTACTGAAGAGTTTAAGAATTTTACCTTCGAGATCGAGGCGGTGTGTTATTGGGGATTAAGTTTAGTGCCTGTGGTGGCTCTTCGAAAGCTCGTACTCGCCGGCTTGGCGAAACGTCCAGTATCACGAAAGATTGAGTGCGGCTTCAATCCTCCCAATCGCGTGGTCCACGGAATTTTGCGTGTAGTCATGCGAGCGGAAACGGCTATGCTAAGCCACCCGCCACTTGGGACGTCACTTCTCTTGGTTGGCAGAAAAAAAGCTAGTCATATCTAAGTCGAAGCAAAGGTTCCGCCCTCACCAGCCGTTAGAGATTCCGCGATTTGTCTTAGGTCCGCGAACTTGTCGAACCACCTTCCACGTTTAGGAGACGCCTCGCCCAATCAACTAACTACCGGGCGACCTCTCAAGCAAGGACGCATACATTGCTTGTGTATTCTGCAGCTGCGCTGCAGCCGAGAACTTTAGCTCTACGATTTCTTTGGCAAGCGCACCCATACGAAGTGCGACATGCGGAGTGCGCAGCAAACACGTAATCCTTTCGGCCATGGTCTCGTCATCGCCAGGACTAACGAGATAACCTGACCTACCGTCTTCAACTGCTTCGCATGTTCCGCCTACATTAGTTGCTACAACAGGACGGGCGGCCGCCATATACTCAAGAACTACATTAGAAAAGCCTTCTGCCTTTGAGCTGAGTACGCAGACGTCAGAAACGAAAAGCAGTTGAGCCAGTTCTTGGCAATGTCCGATGAAAAACGCCCGATCTCGTAATCCTAGTTCCGCTGCCAAATCCTGAAGTTGCTTCGTCAGTTCTCCCTCTCCTGCGAGAAGAAAGATCGCTTCCGGTACCGCGGCGCTGACTCGTTGCGCGGCGCGCAGAAACGTTGGATGGTCTTTCACTTCGTGACGCATATTGGCCACAATCGTGACGAAGCGTCCAGCGCGCGGGAGTCCGAGATTGTCCAGGACTTTTTCACGTTTCAGTTCTGGCAAAGGTGTCACACGCGCCATGTCAATGCCGTTGTGGACAGTGATAATTTTCCCTTCGGGCACGCCGTGCTGAACCAGATAGCTCTTCACAGCGTCAGAGTTGGCATGCACGGCCGTTGCAAGGCGAAAAATGGAACGTTCGACAAAGTTCTGGGCCGCAGTCCGCCAACCCTCGGTTTCACCACGAAACGCGATACGCACTGGAACGCGCGCCATGGCGGCGGCAGTAATCGCAAATACGTTCGTGTAGAAACTTTGCGGATGCACTACGTCAATATGGTTTTGACGTAAATAGGAAACTAGACGTCTCAGTTGAATAATCATGTTCCGATCGTAAAAGCTAGTGAGCCGGTATTCTGGTATTTCGCCCAAACCAAGTTGTTCAGCTTGTTTTAGAAGGACTCCCTCTCGACGCAAACAGGCGAGGTGTACACCATAACGACCATCCTGAAGCAGCAGCTGTGTGAGCAGCACTGTTTGACCCTCAGCGCCTCCCATGTCGAAGCTATCCACCATGATGAGAACGCTAGGTCTTTTCAGCATGAGAAGTCAGACTCGGCTAGGGCTGCGGTGATAAGCAGTCAGTAGCCGCGGGCGGAAAGCTTGCGTTCGGTGTTTTGCTTGCACTTACCGGTTGGCCAACTTCGGGGGTTCTTGCATGCCCCGATCCAAATGAAGGTTTTTCGCCCTTTTCGAATCTGAGCCACGATTCGAGAACAAGTATGTACCAAAGTTGACTCGGGGCGGTTCCTTTTGGCGACACTTCATTCAGGAGCTTAAGCGCTGGTGCTGCGCGTATCCAACCCTCACGGTCCAGAACCGAATCCCGCAACAAGCCAGCCATTTTGGCGCGCCAGCGGCCGGCGAGCCACCGTTCTACAGGAATGCTGAAGCCCCGCTTAGGACCAGTTGCCACACGCTCACCAAGTTTGCGTCTGGCAATGTTGCGCAGAACCGATTTGAGCCCACCATGACGAAGACGAAGCGAGATGGGAATTGAGGCCGCGAATTCCCACAACTCTTGATCGAGAAAAGGAGAGCGCGCCTCCAATCCATGGTACATAGTAGCGCCATCTACTTTGGTCATATACTCGCCCACAAACCGCGTCTTCCTGTCGTATTCCAGAAACTCTTCCATCAGATTGCGAGCGGATTCAGTTGACCAAGGAAGTTCCCGCTGACTGATTCTTGCTTGTGCAAGCCTCTCTCCAAGCAGTCCATACTTCTGGTAAACCGGCAAACCGTCGTGCGCGCAGGCTACAGCGCCAAGACCACCGATTGAGTAGTCGACGAAAGAGCCCAAACGCTTTAGCAGTGTCCGCCGAGGAAAAGATTCGCGCAAACCTAGCCATAATCGTCCGGCGCCGGCAGGGATAGAGCGGGCAAACTTTTGGGCAAACCAAAGGTTTCTGTGTTCCGGATAGCCAAGAAATACGTCGTCTCCTCCATCTCCGGTGACGAGCACTGTAGCTTCCCTCTTAACTGCTTGAGAAACAGCAAGCATACCGAGCGCTGACGCACAAGCGAATGGCTCTGCATAGGCGGATACTAGTTCGGTTAAACCGGGCGTTTCGTCTGGTGAAAGATTTAGTATGTGATGATCAATCCCGAGGAAGGTTGCGGTGGCCCTTGCGTCCGATGTCTCGTCTCCAACATCACCAGGGGTGCCCACGGTAAATGCGGCTATGTCGCTACGCAGTTGAGCGATGGCCCAGCACACTAAACTTGAATCGACACCGCCGCTAAGCAAAGCCCCGACTCTAACATCCGCTTGCAGACGGCGTTCAACTGCCCTGACGAAAAGCCGCTCAGCTTCCTCGGTTACTTCTTCAAACGCTAGTTTCTTGGAGAGCTCGATTGACGGTGGCTTCCAGTATTGCCGGCTGGTCACGCCTTGATTAGACCATTCAACGATTGTAGCTGCTGGAATTTTCCTCGCGCCCTGATAGATAGACCGATCGTCGGTAACGTAGCCAAATTCGAGATACTCCGTTACAGCATCTTGATCAAGATCGTCTACGAAACCCGCGAGTCGAAGGGCCCTGACCGAAGACGCAAACGCCAATGAACCGTTATGGTTAGCGTAGATCAAGGGCTTGACGCCGAGACGATCACGGACAAGGAAAAGCTTCTGCCGGAATTCGTCCCAAAGAGCAAAGGCAAACATTCCTCTAATCTTTGCCACCAGGCCATCAATGCCCCAAGCGTCGTGCCCGTGGATTAGTACTTCCGTGTCCGTCTGGGTCAAGAAGCGGTACCCGCTATTTTCGAGCTCAGCACGCAGCTCGCGGAAGTTGTAGATAGCCCCGTTGAATACAACTGCCGTTTTGCGGTCAGGCGAGAGCATCGGCTGCCGGCCTAGCCCGCTCAGATCGAAGATTGACAGACGGCGGTGTCCTAGAATCGCAGACGACCAGACTTCCAAACCCTCGCCGTCCGGACCCCGGTGCGCCAGAGCTGAAACCATGGTTGCGACGGCAGCAACGCCTCGCCGCTGCTCAAAATTCCCAACTAAACCAGCGATACCACACATGTAGAACTATTTCATTTGACTTAGAAGAAACCCGGCCGGTCGAATGTTGTGGCCTTAATCATACTTTTTCACGTTCTTCAATAAGAGACTATCTTTTCACGTTTATCAGTTTAGCACTACCGGGCCGACGATCATTAACGAATCTCGGTTCTGGACGGCTCGGTCGGAATCTGCACAAGCCTTGACAATAGCGCCAACTAGCAATATTTCTTTAGCCCCTCTTCTGCTCGGAACTAGCAACCCATGACCTTCGAGCTGTAATATAGAATCGTCTTTCAATAAGCATAGAACTAAACTATCTCGGATACTTGCCTGGATGATTGAGGCTTTCGATCTAAATCACTCAGACAAGTTCGTTCAGAAGGCTCCTATAACCTTTGATCCATCGGTGTGGGAAATTTACTTACCACTGAGTCTTGGGGCGCAACTGGTTCTAACCAAACCCGGCGGTGAGCGTGACAGCTCCTACCTCATTAAACTAATTGCACACGAGGCTATCACCGTCATTCAATTCGTTCCCTCGCTTCTGCGTGCTTTCGCTAGACCTGCAGAAGCGCTTTTTTTCCCGCCTACCCTACGCGAGGCTACATAACCTCTACGGACCGACTGAGACAACCATCTTTTCAACCTGCTGGTCCTGCCAACCACTTCCGACTACAAGTGTGTTCCAATAGGCAAGCCTATCAAGAGTACTACCGTTCATTTACTCGATCATAATCTGGTGCCAGCTCCCATGGGTGATGCTGGAGAAATTTATATTAGCGGCGCCGGCTTATGAGATCCGTCTTCAAATCACGGACTCAACAGATCTTCCCGGGAGGATGTCTATGATGAAATTGATTTGACGAACCTCTCTGAGCATACCTTAAGGGTAGTGGAAGCAACCTATGAGGCCCTCATCAAATATAGGCCTCAAAAGTACAATGGGTCTATTTCACTGTTCCGAACTCGGGCCGGGTCGTTGTTTCACTCACATACCCGAGATAAAGGGTGGGGCCATTTAACGTCGAGTGTTGTCGAAGTCTTTTTTGTGCCTGGCAACCACCCACATCTGCTCGATGAGCCTCATGCGTTTCACCTTGCGGGGCAGATCTCAAAAGCGTTGGAGAAATGCGGCACGGAAAGGGTCTTACGTGCGCCCCAAAGTGTAGATTTGAGTACAACAGCTCACAGTTCAATTTAGTTCAATTTAGTTTTTACTTGCCGAGTAGAGGCGTCTTTACACAAATAAAGATGGTGGCTGGGGCAAACGTAAGCGCCACATGTTTCAAGGGTCTGACCTTCTTCAGAGTCCGGTAGATTGCTTTTTTCCAAGGAGCTAGCCCATTGCTCGAGAGGTCCTTGAACTCTACGAAATCCATAACTTCAGCAAAACCGACTTTTTTGAAGTATCGCCGCAAGCGGGAATGGGTGAACTGGTGAAAGTCTATGCCGAGCTGCATGATGTCCTGGCCCTGTCGCGCGATTCGCAACCGATAACGCCAACTGTCGGGCAACCAGCCATAAAGCGGGAAGTTGTATTCACCGGAGACCAAACTGAACTTATTGGTGCTGTCAAAGTAGAGCACTCCGCAGGGCCTCAAGGCTTCAAAGATTTTTCTTATACCACTCTTCCAGTCTTCGACGTGCTCAAAAACTGAAGATGCAATAATCGCATCATACTTATTTTCGCCAAGGTCAAACTGCTCGATATTACCAACCTTAAGATCCAGCTCTTCCCCGTAGCGACGGCCAATTTCTCGCGCAACTTCTGCCAACTGGGGACTAATTTCCAGCCCTTCAATATTCAGACCTTTTTGCCGGCAGTAGATTTGAAACCACCCCATGCCTACGCCGATCTCAAGTAGTCTGGAATGTTGATTGAGGGTGCTGTATCGCCGCAAGTTTCTCAGGATGTTCTCGGCGGTAAATTTATTGTCTTCAAGCGTCTGATCCGCATGACTCTCTATATAGCGAGTCACATCGGTTAACTCCTCATAGTGAATGTGCATAATGTGCATCTCCGAGCCTGCCTTGACGGCAGCGCAACATCCCGACGGTCCAGTTTAACATTACTGTAGCTGATGGCGCGTGGCGACTGTGGGTCCGCGTTGTGAGTAGGGTCAGTCGGGGTTCAAAAGCGGCGAGTGTCGACCGGCAATGAAGGTAATCTTACCAAATCGGATTTTCTCGACGCACCAAATTGCGTAGCGACTGATATTCTTCGCTTGTGATAATCCCCAACATGAAAGCAAGTGAGGGATATATAAATAAGAAGAGAACACCACAAAAGACTACGACACCCAAAGGTGGGAGTTTGGGCATGATTAGCAAAGCAATTCCAGTCAAGCAGCACGTGCCTGCAGCTGCTAGGGCAATCTTTCCAACGTCTTTCAACCTGCTCAAATCACTAGTCCTTACTCCAAGAATATTCGCGACTTTGGCGGCTATCAACATTGCTTCCATTACATTAACGCCGGCCATTACGCTAATTGCCCCTATAAGGCCGAACCTTCGAGTTGCAAACCACAATCCAACGATCAGTAGTACGACTAATACCGCGCGTATTCGTAACAGAAAGTAGCGATGCTCCGAATAAGCGCGCATTACCGGATCTGTGGCGCTGGCGACGATTGCAAGGGGTATAAGTGTTAGGTTTACCGCAAAAATGGGCCAGCTAGCTGCGTACCGCTCTGTAAATAACAGGATGATAAAGTCCTTACCTACCAGGAGCAAGAATAAGTAGAGCGGCAAGTAGATCAGAGATTGTTTGCGAACCACGTTAAAGAACAGTTCGAGAACCTCGCGAGTCTTGCCCTGTGCTTGTAGCTGAGTAACGCGTGGCAGGGTAGTAAGCCCGATGGCCTCAGTGATGATGATGACGAGCGGCAACTGAAAGCATCCGACGGCATAAATGGCGTAAGAATCGGCGCCATAGAGATTGGAGACAAAATAATTATCAAGCGTGGTCTGCATTTGAAGCAGTATCGATGCCACTCCGAGCGGAGCCGCATACACCAGCTGCCGACGCATCATGGACCAGCCAAAGCTGCGCCAGAAGTTTCCAAATCGTGTCCGTAAGTAAACAAGCAGCATAGTGGTTTGCACGAGCCCTTGAACAATGGCGGCAACGAGAAGAGCCCTAATGGAGTCGAATAGGAGAACCGCAGTTAGCAGAAGTGTTGTCTTAGAAAGTTGCAAAATCACAATCAGAACTGTAGCCAGCCTCGTTTCCTGCCGCGCCAACACGATGTGGTCCAAGAATAAGGACAGAACCCAAGTTAGAACGACCAGGCTAATTAATGGTGCATACCGCATCATCTCTGGATTGTTAAAGATCCGGGAGAGCGAGTGCGGTTGCACATTGATAAGCAAACAAGCGAGCCCTGAGATCAGCAAGAAGAAAATTACTATATTGAAAACAATTTGGGCATGCCGTTGAGCGGGTTCGCGGGCAAAGAAGTAGTAGGCGCTCATTTGAAAGCCAACGGGGAGGAAAATCATGGCTGTGCTAACAAACAAGAATATCTGCCGGTACAATCCAAAATCAGACTGACTCAGCCGGCGTACTAACAACAGTGGCAACGCAATGCTTAGGACGAATGCCACCGATTTCCCTACAATAAGCCAGATGGCTCGTGAGGTCAGCGACTGCTCTGCTTGCTCCGGTCGTGTTGCTAAATCTTCAGCGGTCATTGTTGTGAAAGACTGCCATTTCTCCCTTTGACTGAGCTCTGTTGTTGAGCGTTCACCCCTGGAGCTGGGGTTCAATTCTGTTCGTTTTACTTCCCGCATAAATACGTCTAAAGGCCAGGGCGTACCCGATCAGAATATAAACGTACCAGTCATAAGCGACAGAAAGGAAGAAGCTGCTCACCATGTAAGCAACAAGACTTGATTGCAGGCCAATGGATAGATAGAAGTAACGACTGTGATGGGGCTGTGGCAGGCACTCAAGTTCGATGTTGTGCAGCTTCCGATATGAGGTAAACAAGAGCACCAGATAGAAAGCGAGCGCAATGAGGCCCATCTCCGCCGCAATTTGAGTATAAGCGTTATGGCTGACCTGGCCCTGAATTAGAACAATTTCTGAGTTGCCGATTCCGACGCCCAGAAAAGGGCTGTGAAGAGCCACTGAAATCGATCTCCATAGAAGCGCTTGACGTGCCGATGCCGATGATTCGCTGCTGATATTGAGAATCGTGGCCAGCCGAGCTTCAAAACCTGCCGGCGCAACCACAACGGCTGCCAACCCTGCCACCAAGAAAAGCGTGATTGCCAGCATTCGTTGTCGTCGCCCTAATTTCCAAGTTAGCGCCAGACCACTGGCAACTAAGCCGATGAATCCGCCTCGTGACTGGGTGGCCAAGACGCCCGCAAACATCACCAAAATCCCTGCGGCATAAACGATCTTCCTGAAAACTGTGCGGGTGCTCAGCAATAGAGCGATCGCAATCGGTAGCATTAGCACTAAATGAAGGGCGAAGCTGTTTGGCTCACCGAACATATTGGAGACTCCAAGGGCCACCCGGTCTTGATAACCCCCAGTTCGTCCTCCAGCGTAATCGATTAGAGCTTTGGTGCTCATCAACCCGCCGGCTACCAAAGTCAGCAACATCATGGCCTTCAAACGCAATTCGGTGCGCACCACATTAACCATTACGATGAACACAATGATCGTCTTGGCGAACGTTGTGGAGAACATCTTCCAGGCCAACTCGAGCGAAATTGCTTGCGGAATGGAAATTATTGCCACCAAACCCAAGAGCAAAACCAGATTGACTTCGCGTGGACGTGCTGTAAGCCGGCCTTCCAGCATCACCTGGGAAGGAACAAAAATCGCGACCATGGCAATTGCGATCCAAAAGGAGAGTCCAAATGTCCACGAAAGAGCCGGTGAAAGGTCAAACGGACGAAAATATGCAATCGCGCTATACACGAATAGCGCTGCGAACGTGAGCGAATGGCCGCGGGCCGGACCACAAAGCTCCATTTCTATCTGCCCCGTCCCCTTCGGCTCTACTTGTTCTGCTAATTCCGGCGACGCAGGTTTCTCAGATAACTTGTGACGCAGGGTCGAGCCTGCCTTTACCGGCTCAGGTTCGCTTGGCATTGGCCGCGCCGGGGAACGCAACACTGGTTCGTAGTCAAAGCTGCGACTATCAGACTTCATTGCTCTCTTCCGCGGGCCTCTTGAATTAGCGCATCCGAGTGGAACATGTTTGATGAAATCCCGAACTAACAGCCCACAAACCTCTATCGTAGCTTATGCCTGACAATGCCCATCTCAAAGAGTACTGACCACACTCCAGCGCCCAAAGTGAATATGCGTAACTTAAGCGCTAATTTCTTACCGGGGACACGGCTGCGACACATAAGTCGGAAACTTGGTTTCCAACATCGGGCACAATGATCCGTCGAGAAACTGCAATCGTCTGCGCCCCTTGAGGAGTGTAATGGATAAAGTCATAGAAGTAACGAGAGGATTTTGGCATCTGTTCAGCCAGATAAATCACGAGAATGTTACTCTCCTGTGCGACAAGTTTGGTTACATTTTTATAAGCCTCGACCAACTCCCAATACATTTTTCCAGTCTGCCGTGGTGCGTAAGCTTTAACGCGGGCCAAGTCAACCCCGGTTACATCGTCGGTCCCAAAACGTACGAGTAAGGGCTGCATCACAAATACAGGTTCAACATCTGCTTTTTTACAGAGTTCTACAATCTTTTTGAGCCGCTCTTCATAACTTTTCAAGTACGCAGCGTTAGCATTCTCCTCAAGATACTTTTTCTGCTCTTCTGCGGGAATATCCAGGTCGCCCTGCTTTTTCAGTTCAATCTGTTGATCAATCAGACCGGCCCTGTACGCGGTGTAATTCCGGTACATGTTCAAGCCCAGCGCGACTACCTCGCTGTAAGCGGATAACGACTTGATGAAGGCCGTGGGGGACCTGAACAGCAAACTGCCCGCACATTCTCGGCATCCCATTCGTCATTGGAGCCACGGGCTAGCATCGTTGGCGCCGACAAGAAACAAGGCTACCTTTGGATGCAGTGGCAGAATCATCTCCTGCAATAGGATCTCGTTGCCAGTACGATATGGTCGCCTTTGATGCGGGTTTCCATCGGATTATAGATGCGTAAAAGTACTTCGAGCACAACTAGAGCGAGTACCACTCCGAAGAGCATCAGCAGGGATTTACTAAGAACGCGGACGAGCCACGATTGCTGTTTAACGCTCATGAAGTTCGAGACTCCTGCGGTGTCCCATTGATCCCATTAATGAAGCGTGCTACCGCGTTAACGTCACATCATTGTGAACACACGCAATACAGTTCCAAGGACTAAGAATGAAATAACGACGAGCTATTATTTGTCAGGCAGCGTCAGTGAGGCAAACCATGATCGCGGTTTTCAAGCTCCTCGAGCATTCGAACCAGGCGACGATGCTTATTGGCCCTCTGTCTTACGTAACAATCAAAAGAAGCTGCGGCGACCTGGCGCGGCAGCTTCTGCAATTCTGATTTCCGAGCGGGCTCATTGCCCATTTGCGCTTGATGAATCGTGCCGAGACTAGTCGAACGGAATTGCAACCTCTTTCTCAGCACCCGAAAGCACCAGGGTCCGGACCCGGACCCGCAGAGCACTCTCAAACCGGCGCGCTTCCTCTACCTCGGAGAACGACAGCGCGCGCAACTCTGTCTCAATGCGCCGGCGATAGTCTGACACGAGCGAATCCGACACACCCAGCGTAGCCGCCACCTCGAGCTGCGTCGCTTGTTCGGCGCTCAAATAGCAATGCCACAGCACCCCCAGGATACGGTTGTATTGCTTGACCTTTCCTTTTACCGTCTCGTGTAGGTTTTTGAGAAACTCATCCACGAATGTAGGCGCGCCGTCCTCCGACTCCCGACGCAGCAATCCCTGCTCCGGGTTCTCACGCTTATCAACCGGCTCATAGTGGTTGCCATCGTTATCGTTGTCGTCCCCTTCGAGCGGCACTAAGTAGATGTCCATTACCGGTAAACGGGACATCACCAGACTGCGCAGCGACCGCACATCTACCGGCGAATCAACTGCGTCAAGAACGGAAACGATCAGATCTTCCAGATCGGAATTGCTGATTACGACCTGTGAATCTCCCGTGCAACCAACCATGCGCGTGTCGCGCGGCCGCACAGGAATCATTTGCACCCGCTCGTCGAGATCATGAGAATCGCGCCGGCGTTTCCCGTCCTCCCACTCGCTTAAGCCGTAAACGCGATCGGCAAGCCTCCGATGCGGTTCGTCGCCGCTGCCACTTGAGTCAAAGCGCCGAAAGTTTCCGCTGGACTGGATCAGCGTGGAAATGCGCCGCGCTAAACGATAACTCTCCGGGTGACGCTTGCGGAGTTCGGCGGTAAGCAGATTTGTCAGCTCGATCTGGCTTATCTCACACTCGATCTCATAGTCAGTCATTCCCGTGTCTAGATAATGCTCAAACCGGTTCTTGCTGAGCAGTTGGACAAAGAGTTCCTGCGTCAGGTCTGAATAGGCTGTGGAGGCGCCCTCCTCAATGAGTAAACCGGCGCTGCGGGACGCCCGCACCAGTGGATGATGCGAAACGATGCGATGCAGATCAGACCAAAGACGATTGACGTCGGACGATCGTAGACTTTCTACCCATTTGCCGCTCTTTGCCTGGCGATCGTGCGGTCGCCGGGCTGGCGCCTTGGGAGGCTGTCCTTCGACGGCCCCAAGATCAGCCCCTTTCTCGAGTTCATGACTTATGGATTTCACAGGAATTATGAAGAATTCGATCTGGCTATATTCTTGACTCAATGGGAGGAGAGACGAACTTCAGCGTCGGTTCGCGGCCTGAATATAAGGAGTGATCTTTGGACAAGGACCCTGGGGCCACTTGCGAGGACGTGAAAATAAGGCCTCCGGACGATACCTCTGCCGTAGATTTCAGGCTCTCAATTTGGGAATTTCCCCAAATTTTGCCCGCTTTTTACACGCAACTGGTAGGGCTGTCCTTCAGCAGGAGGGCCAAAGGACCTGGATGTCCTTTGGGCTTGACAGTGAACATGTTAGCAAGGTTTTAAAGAATGAGCAACATGTTTTTCGCGCAGTGGATTTGCTCGGATTTGGCCTAAAAAGAGGCTTTTTCGCGTAGACTTTTTCTGGAATAGGGCTTTAATTGGACTTTTTCTGTTGTTGAACAAGTGAACCGTCGCGCCGAGTTGGATGGTTGAAGAAGACCTGTTTTGCCCCCTGGCTCCGGCTTCGCAAGAGACGCAACGGAATTTTCCTTGTATCCTTGGAGAAGAGAGACCTAGCATGTTTGTGCGGACACTAGGGGGAAGAGATGAACTCAAGCGTAAGCCCATTTAGCAAGACCGCTGCTTGCCCCTCGTCATCAGTACTGCTGTCGTTTCGCTCCAGCGCCCTTTCTCCGCAGGTGATGGTCCTCATCAAAAGTCATCTGGCCCATTGCGAATTCTGCCGCGCCGAACTTTCGCTTCTTGCCCATTACACCCGGCCCCGTAAAGCCGAGTGCCAGACGCCCGATCTGCCGATCAACTTAAGAATCCTGGCCGAATCAATCCTGTCTGAGGATTGCCAAAAGCGCAGTGAAACTTAAACCCTCAAGGCCTTGCCGTCAGCACTCAGGTGGGGCAGACCCCGCTGCTCCCTTGGCAACTGAATAGCGAACACGCTTCCTTCACCGAGCCTCGACTTGACGCTCACATCACCACCATGAGCGCGAGCAAGGTGCTTTACTATGGCCAGCCCGAGCCCGGTTCCACCCATTTCTCTCGAACGAGCGCGATCCACACGATAGAAGCGCTCAAACAGCCGCTCGAGATGGTGGGCCGGAATGCCTTCTCCGGTATCCTGGACCAGTATATAGGTCCAGCGTTCATCTTCCTCAAAGCGGATGGTGAGCCGTCCGCCACTGCGGTTAAACTTTATTGCATTGTCCACCAGATTCGTAAGCATCTGCTCCAGACGTTGAGAATCGGCGAACACAACTGCGTCCTCTGGAACGAAGTTCTCGACGGTGAGACCCTTACTCTCAGCTTTAGCCTGGAGAGCCGTAAGAATATCTCTTATCAAGGGCCATAATCTGATCTCTGCCGCCTTGAGCTTGACCGTTCCGGCCTCGATAGCGCTCAACTCCAGGATGTCGTCGATGAGGGCATGCATGCGAGCGGCATTGCGGCGAATGATCGATAGGAAGCGACGGTTGTCCTCATTCTCCTTGAGCGTGTCTGCTTCCAGCGTTTCCACAAAAGCAAGAATTGCCGTCAGCGGTGTGCGTAGCTCGTGTGATACATTGGAGAGAAATTCCTGCCGAACCCTTTCCAGCTTCTCCAGTTGCGTGATGTCGAAGAAGACGCCGATTGCTCCTTGGGTGGCGTCTCGTTCGCCACTGTTTAGCGGCACGACGCGCAGATCAAATACACGCCGTGTGGGCCCGTACATCTCGACCTTGACTTCGGCTATCTTTTTCCCGCGCAAGCCCTCCAGAAACGCGCTAAAGATCTCCGGGTTTCGCGTGAGGTCAGTAAGCCTTTGGGAATCCAGTTTGTCTCGAGTGGAATTGAAGAGGAGGCGCGCCGCGGCGTTGGAAGCTACGACGCGCAAGTCCTCGTCCACCACGAGCAAGCCTTCGCGCATGCCCCCCATGGTTGCCTCAAACAGCTCACGTAAGGCAACGATCTCGCGCCTGCTCCGGACATTGTCTGCTCTATGCTCCTTATGCTCGGAAAGTTTCGCGCCAATTCTGGTCCTTTGCGACTCTGGTGTCTTTGCAAGTAAAGAGCCCACCAATAGTCCCAGAATAAGAAGAATTGCGGAGGTGAGGGAGGGAGACTTGATTAGCACGATGCCGGCAAGAACAGCCATGCAGGCCGCAACCCAAAACCTGGAAGTTCTATGCCACAACGTCGGACCTCAGTCTGACACACGCGATGGGCGAATCGAAGTCGGCGATTTGTTCATATCCAACCTACTGGAGCAACCGCCCGATAAGCGACAGTGAATCCCAACCGCGGTTGGTGGTTCGTTCATATCCAACCTACAAGAGCAACAGCCCGATAAGCGACAGTGAGTCGCGTGCCGCGGCGCTTGTTTCTGTAGGCCGGGTATGAACCATCCACCAACTGCGGTTGGTGGGATTCTCACCTGCAGGGGCGCTTGTTTCTGTAGGCCGGGTATGAACCATCCACCAACTGCGGTTGGTGGGATTCTCGCGTGCCGCGGCGCTTGTTTCTGTAGGCCGGGTATGAACCATCCACCAACTGCGGTTGGTGGGATTCTCACCTGCAGGGGTTGATGCGTTTGTAGCTCGGCTTTGAGTCAACTCGTTATCTCTTCTCTTGTTGAGCACCCTATAAAGCGGTAGCCGACCCCTACTACAGTTTCAATGCAGTCGCCACAGTTGCCCAGTTTCTGACGCAACCGCCTTATATGCACGTCGAGAGTGCGAGCGTCACCATAGTAGCTGTAACCCCAAACGTTATCCAGCAGGTGCTGTCGCGTTATCACCCGCCCTGCACTTTTCGCCAGCACTGACAGCAAACCAAACTCCTTGTTTGTGAGTTTGATCTTTTGGCCGTTGCAGATTACTCGAATGTCAGCGAAGTCAATCGCCAGGTGCTGGTCCTCGTAAGTACTGTTCGTGCTCTCGTCGGCTCGCCGAAGAACGGCCCGCACTCGAGCAAGAAGCTCACGCACCGAGAATGGCTTGGTAATATAGTCGTCTGCGCCGAGGTCCAAACCAGCCACCCTGTCTGACTCGGAAGCCTTTGCAGTCAGTATGATTATTGGAGTGCGTCTGGTTAGTGGCTCTCTGCGCAATCTGCGACACAATTCCGTCCCAGTCATTCCCGGTAGCATCAGATCGAGAATTATGAGAATTGGCGCGTTGCCTTCGCTGAGGGCTGCGGTGAGCCCCTCTTCCCCGGAGATGGCGACGACTGTGTGGATACCTTCGCGTTCGAGATTGTACTTCAGACTTTCTGAGATATCCGGGTCATCTTCAATAATCAGCACGGGTCGTGGCATAGCTTCATTTAAGGTGTTTGATGAATGCTGCTTGTGCCATGTAAACGGTAAGTTCGCAAATATCCGTTACGTAATCGCCGATCCGTTCTATGTGCTTCGCCACGAAGAGTAGGCGTGCATCGCGCGTGGCTGTAGCAGGCTCAGAAACCATTCTGCCGATGAGGTCATGAAACACATGATTGTAAAGGTCATTGATTTCGGCGTCACGTTTGATTATCTGGCGGGCCGCCAGATGGTCGCTCGAGGTAAAGGCATCAAGCGCGGCCCGCAACATTGAGGACGCATGCTCGGCCATCTGCGGCAGACCGGTCACTGGCTCGAGTTCCGGCTCGTTGTTCAGATCAAGGGCCGCGCGCGCGATGTTGCAGGCATGATCAGCTATACGTTCGAGCACCGGCGCCATTTTGGCGACTGAGATCACAAATCGCAGGTCGCGAGCGGCGGGCTGGCGTAAGGCGATGATGTCAATACACTGGCGATCGATCTCAACCTCGATCTGGTCTATGTCGTCGTCGTGGTCCAGTACTTGACGCGCGGCGTCATCATCCCGCTGTGCCAACGCATACATTGCGCGTTGCAACGCTGCCTCCGCTTCGCCGCCCAAGAGCAAAACCCGATCGCGCAGCGAGTTAAGTTCGTCGTCTAAGTGCCTGTGAGAATCCATAGAGTAATTTTCGATTTTTGATTTTTGATTTCTGATTTAAACTGATCTTCTCTAAGGTAACATTAGATGCGTTCCCCCAATCGCAAATCAAAAATCTAAAATGCCTTTCAGCCAAATCTGCCCGTAATGTAGTCCTCAGTCAGCTTCTCGTCCGGCGCTGTAAACATCTTCTCAGTGGGATTTACTTCGATAAGCTTGCCCATCAGAAAGAAAGCAGTGGTGTCAGAAACGCGCGCTGCCTGCTGCATGTTATGAGTCACGATAACTATCGTATACTGCTTTTTAAGTTCCACAATCAATTCTTCAATCTTGTGCGTGGCCACGGGATCCAGCGCCGAGGCCGGCTCATCCATTAATACTACCTCAGGCCGAATGGCTAACGCTCGTGCAATGCAAAGACGCTGCTGTTGACCGCCAGACAAGCTCAGAGCCGACGATTTCAAGCGATCTTTTACCTCGTTCCAAAGCGCGGCATCGATCAGTGCCTGCTCGACTCGCTCTTCCAGCTCCGCCTTGCCAGCAGTCAGCCGATTAATGCGCAAACCATAAGCTACGTTATCGAAAATCGACTTGGGGAACGGGTTTGACTTCTGAAAAACCATTCCCACCTTCCGTCGCAATTCCACCACATCTGTTCCCGAAGCATAAATGTCACGACCATCCATCAGCACCGTGCCTTGGACGCGCGTTCCGGGAATCACGTCGTTCATTCGATTCAACGTCCGCAGGAAGGTGGATTTGCCACAGCCGGACGGGCCGATAAAGGCCATCACGATTTTTTCGGGAATTTGCAAAGATACGTCGTGAAGCGCCTGGGTCTGGCCATAATAGAAGTTCAGATTTTGCACTGCGATCTTACTTTTCTCGGCTGCCTCCAAGGTCGCAACGTTCTTGAGAGCCCGCTCGGGAACTTCAAATTTGGTGGGAAGAATTTTCATCGGCATTGCCATGGGTTAGAACCTCTTGCGTGTAAGGAATCTGACTACAATGTTTACGGAGAGGATTAACGTCATTAGAACCAGCGTCGCTGCCCAGGCTTGCGCGTGCCACTCATCATAGGGCGAGATCGCGTAGTTATAGATCTGCACTGTAAGCGAAGCGATGGGCTGGTCCAGGTAGTAGCTGAAAAAGCGACTGCCAAATGCTGTAAAGAGCAGTGGGGCGGTTTCCCCGGAGACGCGTGCTACCGCCAGCATGGCTCCGGTGGCAATCCCTGAAGCTGCGGCGGGGATTACAACACCAAGAGTAACCCTCCATTGTGGAGCGCCCAGGGCCAACGCGCCTTCACGCAGGCTGTGTGGGACTAGTTTGATCATCTCTTCGGTGGTTCTTGCAACAATCGGAATCATGATCAGACCCAGGGCAATACCTCCAGCTAAAGCTGAAAAATGTTTCAACGGCAGCACCACGATGGCGTAGACAAACACCCCTGTCACAATCGAGGGAATTCCTGTGAGCGTGTCCACGACAAACCGTACAAGACCACCGAAGCGCCCTGTTCCCAACTCGGCGAGGTAAACACCGACGGCTATGCCTATTGGTAATCCGATCAGGGAGGACAACCCGAGCAGGACCATAGAGCCGAGAATGGCATTGCCAATGCCACCGCCTTCACCGACGGGACGAGGGCTGTCAATAAGAAACTGGAGGTTAATGGAGCCGACGCCCTGCATGGCGATGTAGAAGAGAATGACCGCGAGGATGCCAACCGCCACAAACGTGCACGATGCAGTGACCGTAGTCATTACTGAGCTTGATATGCGACGAAACTGGTCAGCCTTCCTCAACATCGTCTAAGCAGCCCTTCCCGCAGTTTTCCGCGTGACGTTCCAGACCAGAACCCGAGCCAAACCGTTAACCAGAAACGTAACCAGAAAAAGAATTAGCCCAAGCTCAACGAGCGCGCTTAAATATAAGTCCCCGGTGGCCTCAGTGAACTCGTTGGCTATCGCTGAAGCTATTGTGTATGAGGGTGCAAAAAGCGAAGCACTAATTTCGGGGCGATTGCCGATGACCATTGTTACGGCCATCGTCTCACCTATTGCCCGGCCCAATCCCAGGATGATTGCTCCGGCAATGCCTGGAGCACCGTTGACGAGAACCACGCGTGTGGTCTCCCATTTTGTCGCTCCTAAGGCCAGCGCTGCTTCGCGCTGCGTATCAGGGACAGCAGCTAAAACGTCCCGTACGACCGCAGAGATGATCGGCGTAATCATTATGGCGAGGATGATTCCGCCCGTTAGCAGGCCGATACCAGTTATTGGTCCCTGAAACAGCGGCAACCAGCCAAGCCATTGACCTAAGGGAGGTTCAACATGAACTCTGAGGAAAGGCGCCAGGACAAAAATTCCCCAAAGACCATACACAACCGAAGGTATCGCCGCCAGGAGTTCAACCAAGAAACCAATTGGCCGCGATAGAAAGCGCGGTGCTTGCTCAACCAGAAATATTGCAATGCCCAGCGACAAGGGCACGCTGATTAGGATCGCGATGAAAGATGAGACCAGTGTGCCGTAGACGAATGGCAAGGCGCCAAAGTCACCTCGAATGGGATTCCACTGGCGGCTCGTCAAGAACCCAAGTCCAAACGTGCGTATAGAAAGCAGTGAATCAACGGCAAGAGCCAACGCGATTGCAACTACTATGAGAAGAACAAGTAGCCCTGCGGAAAACATCAACGTCCGAAACACTGCATCGCCGGTGTTCCCTGTAGGGGAAAGTGCCCGTCTCCAACCAGAGAAAAGACTCTCGAGTCGTAAGTCTTGAGTCGCGAGTCCGAGTTGTGAGTGTTGGTAGCTCATGTTGAAAACAGTCTAGAGTCGTGAGTCTGGAGTCGAGAGTCTGGAGTTGTGAGTCTGGAGTCGAGAGTTTTGACTGACA